>NZ_JAJAFX010000003.1:0-154417 GCF_025384845.1 Photorhabdus temperata
ACTGAACATAAGGTAACTTCATTGCTTCTTGTTGCATTTTGCTGTTGATTAGCTGAGTTCCCGGCCAATGTCCCAAAATTTGCTGGTAATAAGGAATACCCAATGTTGTGTCATACCAACACTCACCCAGATATGTACTACAGGCACAAGCGACATCCTGCACTACAGAATAGGGGTTATCAGTAATGGCGATATTTCCGGAGTCATTGAGTGTTAAATCCCATGACTCGGTATCAAGAAGAAATGAACGAGTTTGCATTTTCGAACCCTATAGAAATAAAAAAACCGCAATTAAGCGGTGTAGATATGAAAAAACCCGCACTGTGGGCGGGTTTATTGACAACTACTCAAAAAATTTTAAGCAGCTTGGCGATGATTCTTACGCTTTCCTTGAAGCTCAACTTTTGGCTTATGCTCAAACATTTTTGGGGCAGCTTTTATCAACAAGTCAATAGCTCCACCCACAGCAGTATACACCTGCTGCGTATCAAATTTTTTGATATCTTTAATGGCTGCTTTCTGCTTTGACATAATGACTCCTAAGAGATTTTCTCTCCGCCCATAAGGGGTGTTCACATTAACAAAATTTTCCCTTGCACAAAAAACAAACTAATACTTGTCGGTTTCCGTGTGCTATCACTATAAACTCTAGTGTCTAATCTTTTTTTTATCAATCTTTGATTGTCTTGAATATTGTTTCAAACGTATCAATATCAGCCTCCATAATGTAACCACACTTCATCATGTTAAATCCATAAGATGAGTAATAGGAGATTACTTCTTCAACAGGCTCAATGATCCGGATATATTTACCTGTGCAGATTTACAAAACATGTAAGCAGCCATCAGGGTAAGTTGAAACATTTTCCCATTTAAAGGGTGTTTTGCGTCATCACGATAGAAGTTCTCTATCATATGAATTTCAAAACTTTCCTCATCAATGGAATATGTACATAAAGCTAGCCCAGTAAGGAGGTCCTTGCACATTTCCACACTCCACCAGCTTTAAGCAAAATTCAAATTTATCTTCTCTGTTTCCTACCCTAGACAAACATTCATCCCAGTTTAGTTCGCCGTATCCGCGAGAAAGGATTCTGTAATCATCATCAGAGATATCCCCTACAGCAAGGTTAAGCTTAAGCTCATCAACAATAATTGCACATCAACCGCATAGCGTGGCCGGAATGGATCGGAGATATCGCCGCTGACCGTGTTTTCAGTGTGTGCCTCAATACGGGCAAATTTGGGTAAATGCAGCCCTGCCGATAATTCGGGGTAGGCGGCATCAATCTGACGCTGCATTGGCGTTCTGGTCTGCGACTGACCGGTCAGTTTATTGACGGCTTCCCATGTAATGACCATGTTTTCATTGTTCAGATTAACCTTGTTCAGCCGGTGCTGATTGATCACCACACCCAGACGCAACGATGGGATCATGGGAATGGTCATCGCATTGCCTGCGGACTGGTGCTGGCTAAATTCATTCGGAATTTCGACGGGTTTTCCCGCAAACATCGAATGCGCCCCGCTGCCCACATCACACACCGCCGCCACCCCCAGTTTCATGAGAAGCGTACAGGCCGCCCAAATCCCCTTAAGGCTAATCCAAATAAATTTAGACACACCCATTACGATATTGGCGGCAACCCCCGCAGCAGCAAAACTCAGAATACCGAGAGTGATATAACCGACCCAGCGGGCGATATTGGGAAACAGTTTCAGCCAGCGCACCAGTAATTGACCGGCATTGGCAAGCCTATTGACCAGTGAAGAGATAACCGGGAGCAATGTTGAACCTACGGCAATACAGATATTCTGCCAAATAGCGTGTAACCGCGCCCACGGGTTCGCCATCCGCTCGGCCATTTCGCGAGCACGTTTCAGGCCATCATTGGCCCCTAATGCCGAAATATTCTTACGCAGCATATCCACATTGCCATACAATTGTTTTACGACAATGGCAGAATCGCCAAACGCTTCCTCAATTTCTTTCTGTGCCTTGAGGTTGCTCTCAATGCTTTTGCCATATTTGGCCTGTAGCTTTTCCAACATTTCCGGCAGGGTTAGCATATGACCAGAGGCATTAACAAAGCTGATGCTGAGTTTTTTCGCGCCCTCAACAGCATAGGTCAAAAACGATTCATAAACACTGCTGGACTCGGTACCCAATGAACGGTGCAATTCTCCCAATACCGCCAATTGTTCATCAATGCCTGCCCCGAAATGCTTTCCTGCTGCACGGGCCCCCTCCATCAAATCCGCGATTTCCTCCATACTGGTACCAAATGTTTTCGACATGATGATGCCGCCGCGCGCAATAAATTTCCCTCACTCGCGCAATAAATGAAGCGGTAATTGCGTTTCATCTATTGAAAAGTTTTTACATAACTAACCGTCATAGATATGACTGTAGTTTATCCAATTTACCCATTTTTCCTTTGAATCTGTAGTACGAGCCTGTAGGGCAACTCGATATCGAGACACAACTTACTACCAGTCGCCTCAACATAATGTTTGAGGGAAGACAGTTTCAAATCGCGACCAAGTTTCCCCATGTCAGAAACTGTGGATTAGTAATAACTTTGGGCTCTTCTTGTGGAGATTTGTTAGCCTTTCCTCACAGATCGCACGTAAAGACTCAGGTTATCAGTTTCATAGAATACAGCATGGAATAGATCCGGAAGACTGGAAACCCTTTTTTGGCATCGGTTCTGGTGTAAAAGAAATGCGGCTAAGAGACAGTACAGGTATTTATCGCATTATGTATGTTGTTAAATTTGATGAAGCTATTTTACGTATTACATAGTTTTCAGAAGAAAACTTAACAAACGAATAAACAGGACAAGGATATCGCTAAAGTGCGATACAACGCAGTTATCCAACATAGGGGAAATATCAAATGACCACTAAAATTGACACTGAAATTCGTAGGGTAACTCCAGCCGGACATAATATATTTTCTGAATTAGGTTTTACTGAGCAAGAAGCTCAGCAACTTCATACAACCTCTTTACAAGAAATAGAAAATACACTGCAAATTAAAGAACGGTTAATAGAAGAAATTACTTTATGGATTGTGGATGAAAAAATGAAACAAGCTGAAGTAGCAGAGATGTTACACATTTCTCGTCCAAGAGTATCTGATGTTGTGAATAAAAAAGTAAATAAATTCACCATTGATGCATTGGTTAATATGTTAATCCGTATAGGGAAACCTGTTCAGATTACGGTGGGTTAAGGCACATATTATTAACAATTCAAAATAGGAGGCACTTAGAATAGGTGCCTCTTGGTATTTCAAAATGATTCAACTACTCCGGCTCGCTCACTAATTCTGATGCGGAGAGCCTTTAAACGATTGCCCCACGGTTTTTTATGCTCTCCAACAACTGTGTGTTCTTTATAGTTTGCAATTGCGCGTTTTTACCATCGCTCCCATTGTCGCGTTGATATTGTCAATTGTATGTGAACCGATATAAACAATTCCGCCCATTGCCACACTGCCGTTAATTACCTTTGCATTACATAAGTTAGCTTCCGCACCCATCGCCATACTCACATTGGCGGTATCGACTTTAAATGTATCGATATCACTGTTGAATGTGGTTCCCATAGAAAGTTCTGCGTTGAGTTTTTCCGTTTGTCCATTAATAGCAAAATTAGCGCCCATACTACCGTTTATATTTAATTCTTTTTTAGAAATAGCGCAGGCATCAGCAGTAAATTTAACACCAAACATAATCCTGACGGTTTCAATGGGGGTATTAGTATAAATCTTTAGGGTAGCTTTATTGTCTGCAAAATCCCATGAGTCATAATCTTTAGCGGTACCCATTATGGATAATTTTTTCTGATGAACATCCACCTGCAATTTGTCTAGGACTTTTCGTGAACCATTGGCAATAACATAAGGGAGAGTATCTTTGCATATAATGGTTACATCAAGACCCTTTGCCAATGTTATATTATTAAATTGTGCTATCTCAATGCGTTTTTCCATATCAGATGCTTGAGCTATGTTGATAAATGATGATAAAAGCAACGAAATGAGTGCTGTTATTTTGAATTTAGACTTCTTGCCTTTCAAATATAAATAATTCATATTGTGAAAACTCCTTAGTAGTGATTAACTTCATTTAAGATAGGAAATAACTTACTTGAGTCACTATAAATTTTTTAACAAAGATCATAGAAACTCTCAAGTTTATCTACTTTAGAATAAGTTTTTTGGGGAGTCGATGATTTTTGCCAAAAATCAACATTATAAATATTATCAATGTTATCAATAAATATTGAGTGAGACGCCCCTTCCGTCGGTTGCCAAGTGGATTTTGGTGCCATAACCACCGCGTGAGCGACCCAATGCATGATCGTCAACGATATAGGGATGTTTTTTTCGCCCCGGCGGCATCTTTACTGGCGCGAATATTGCTGCCATCCAAACAAATTTCAGGCCAGTCAAGGAGGCCTTTTTCATCCAGAATGGACAGTAAGCGGTTAAATATCTTGTTGATAATGCCCGATTTTGGCCAACGATTAAATCGGTTATAAATCGTTTTCCAGGAACCATAGCGTTCCGGCAAATCGCGCCGCGGTGCGCCTGAACATAACACCCAGAACATCCCATTCATCACACGGCGATGGCCGTCCTGCCCGCGCTGAACGGACAGGAGGCAAACAAGGTTCTATCAATATCCAAGCATCATCAGAAATGTCGTAACGGGCCATCATCTTGTTCCTGCATCGAAACCAATGAGAGGATAATACTATTAATTGATATTAAGGGACACAGTACTACAGCCGTATTTACTTTTTTCAACAGAAAAGACACTCATAGAAAAGCTTAGTTCATGCGGTTTCTCAGAATTGTGAGCATCAAGGAAAATACAACTTTCTGGTATCTACGGCTGTAGTACTAATATATATTGAGTTCGTTTCATCTATTCATCTGTCAAGCGAAATAAGCATATTGTCTACTTTGTTTATTACTTTTTCATAAGTTTTTTCTTTAAACGTTTTTGGTAAACTGTGCACTGCCACCAGAAACTCCCAGGCAACCGTTTGATAGCAGGTATTCGCACAATATCAAGTTATTCAGTGACTAATGTGAACATATATAAAAATATATAAACTTAATTAAAGTTGGAATGAATTTGTTAATCTTGTATTTTCAATTTGAAATTGGGATGTTACTATTCAATATATTAATTCAATTATATCAGGAGTATTACCAATGCTAAAACCTATCGGAGTTGTCTTAATCTCAGCTATTTTAACAGGATGTGGAACTTTTGGCTCTCGTGTAACTCACGGCTATGAATGCAAAGTCTACCCAGCAACTCAATTTGATATACAAGGTATTAAGGAAGGCTACCCATTTTCAAGCCTGATAGACCTTCCATTCTCGATAATCACAGACACACTTATACTTCCGTGGGATACTCATCGCTTATATACTGATGAAATATGCAAAAAACCACACCCTTAAACTATGCTGAATTACATTAGTCAACACCCGCTAAAATAAGCTAAACCGGATGGAACAACTCTTCCATAAAATTCGGAATAAAAACCATGCTAACAGTCCATGCTCAGGTTGATACCACTTCAACAATACACAGATTTCCTGCACAAAAGTTCTTTACGCGCCCGTGTTTCCGTCAATCTCTGAATTAATAAATTCACGCCTTAAAGGGTATATACCCGTAATCATTGAAGATGCTTGATTTTTCCCTATAATAACGTATTACTTAATATCCTATTACAAACCAATATGAACCTAAATTGTCACGCCCAATTACAGCACTGGTAGAATTAAATTCATAAACTGTTGAATAGTTATCCGCAGGAATCGCATTAGCATAGACACTAACTTGCATAGATAAGCATGCGGTAGGAAACGGGATTGGATATGTTATTGTAATTTGTCCAGGGCCTCCTTTCGGATTATATCCCCATTGATAAATTATTCCGGTATCGCCACATTTCCACCAACCATTTACGGCTTTTAGAGCAGTATTTTCAGTGATATTAATCATGAATTTTCCTCAAAGTTAATAATTGATATATTTTCAAAAGGGACCTGAAAAATAATTTATTTAACACAATAAATCATGTATTTATAATTCACTTTAACTATAGTAGCTCTCAAATAAAACACAATGAATTATTTTTATAAATAATAGTGATTAACTATTCCTACATTATTAATTCCAACAAATAATGCTGAACACCAAAAATATACAAAGCTATTTATATAAATAAGATTTCAAAATAGCAGATCACTTGAAGGGAACTCAGTCCGATTTTTGCGATCTGATTAATCGCCAAATCAAAACAAATCTCAAAATGGACTGAGTGATGCCAATCATAACACCAATACCCCGAAACGAACGACGTCAGATGAAAAAATTTATCCATAGAACCCGGGATAAGGACTATGCGCGTCGCCTCACCGCGCTCTTGATGTGACATGAAGGGAGTACTGTTTCTCACGTCTCCAGGACTCTTCACTGTTCACGTTCCTCAGTTAATCGCTGGATAAATTGGTTTACATTATCTGGCCTGGAAGGGTTAAAAAGCCTGCCGCCAGGAAGACCCGCTGTCTGGCATTTATCTCCACTTTTTACTTTATTGTCGTTCTTATTACAGCACTCCCCGCAGGATTTTGGCTACCTGCGTTCACGTTGGAGTCTTGAACTTATTACTCGCATAATCAATGAATTATTAAACTTATCATTCTCAAAAAGCACATTATATCGCTACTTTTGCCGCAGGGGGATTGTGCGGAGAAGGGCCGCGCCTACCCTAAAAAAATTTGACCCGGAGTATGACGAGAAAATGGCAAAAATTACAACGGCATTGTCCAACATATCAGAGCAAAACCCCGTTTTTTACGAAGACGAAGTGGATATTGACCTTAACCCCAAGATCGGCGCGGACGGGTGCTTTAAGGGGCAGCAAAAACGGGTAGTGACACCGGGAAAAAATCAAAAACACTATCTCGCGGGTTGTCTCAATGCACAAACAGGTGAAGTCACGTATGTCAGTGGTGTAAGAAAGAATTCTGATTTATTTATCACCCTGTTAGAGGAAATGAATGTCCAGTATCGCCATGCAGAAAGTATCACGGTAATTTTAGATAACTATGGTATTCATAAAAGCCGGAAAGTCAGGGCATGGTTAAAGCAAAACGCTAAATTTAATCTGTTGTTTTTACCTGTTTATTCTCCCTGGCTAAACAAGATTGAACGCGTGTGGCAATCGTTACATGAAACGGTAACACGAAATCATTGCTGTCAGTATATGTGGCAGTTACTTAGATATGTAGAAGAGTTCATGAAAGCGTTTTCGTTACAACAACAACCTGGAATGAAAAAAATAAGTGTATCACTATTATGAAAGCTTATTTATAACATCGAAGAATTATCTCTCTATCTCCTACTATTTCCTCTGTATGATATTCCACGCTAAATCTTCCGCTATTTGGACATAACATCCTAGCTTCATTCTCTATCAGGACTTAAGAAAACTTACGTAAGAGATACACAGGCCAGAATACTATCCAAAACTAACAGCCGTTGATTATAAGTTTATTTTGAGATGATTAAATGGATTAAAATCATGGATGGCTAAAAATAAAAAAGCAATGTTAAGTTAAACCTACACTATATGATGAAATCAAGTAACTATAATAAGAAAAGATAATAGGTAGATTCACAGAAACTATAACTATAAATCCCCATTAAATCATGGCTAATGAAACTGATGACTGGTTTCAACGTTAATAATTAAGCCGGAGTTGATTCCGGCTTACTCACAACTTATTCCATTGTTTTTATTAACCAATCGCAATTCAATATATTACTATTAGATTACCGTCGTAACCCCACCGCCTTAAAAGAATCATTCGGTTTTACCTAAATACAACAATATGATTGAATTCTGAATTCGGTAGAGAGCAATCTTTAATCACATCATTGAAGTTAATAATATTAACCCATTTTTGTGTTTCAAATGCGGTTAATGCAAGAGAAAACAAAGCTTTTCCTGCGTCTTTATCTACAGTGACGAAATCATCAGATACAAAATGTGTCGTCTTACTTGGATAAGTTTCTGGAGCCACTTGAATACCCCAACTTCCTGTTGCACCTGTTACATAGATTTGGGAAATGTAACCTTGCGCACATGAATTAGACTGTAATGCAGCAACCTCACCTTTCTCAGGAAGCTTCTCTGCTATAACTTGCGTGGCAATCAATCCAGCCATTAAGGCAATATAGGATAAGCTTTTTTTCATTTTTATCTCCTATCTTGGGTTTATTAGAGTGATATCTTTATCATGGATGTAATGATATAAATGACAAATTTCCATTATTATTTTAGGGGTTATAACTGGAGACTGATATATCATTATACAATCAAAACCATATAAAACATAATGTTACTAAATATAATGTTATAGTAATCAATCTGCACTTATTCCTTATTCTTAATTATTAACAACTATTTCCATAAGTGAATAAAAATGTCAGATTGATTTTTTATGTAAATTATTCTTTCACTCACTCAAATAATTTGGTTCTGTAGATTGTATAGACCAACATTTGAGTGAATAGAGATATTTCTGGCTCAACAATATATATTTGATTTAGTTAAAAAAACAAATTGAAAGCTTGGTAACTTCAACAGATTTTCAACAAGACAGCAAAAATAGTAGCGTAAAATTAACTCAATATTAATTATTGAACGATAATTAGTAACTAAGATAAATTACATGACTCCAATCAACACCTGATGAGGTACCAACCATGAAAAAGTTATCAGCCTGTCTTTTAGTATTAAGTATTACTTCTTTCACACCTAACTTTGCGTCTGCAAATATATGTTTTCAAGCCAAACATTCTCTAGGTAAATGTGCAAAAGTATGTGCACCGGTAATTCTTCTTAGTCCTTTTTTGGCAACAATTTGTCTCTAATTCAGTTAACAATAAAATATTTAATAAATAAAGTGATAAGGATAATTTTTTTCTTGTCACTTTACTGTAATACAGTAAGATATATGTCAATCTGACCAGAAACAACAGAAAAAATTATCAAAAAACGCCAGGAAAAATACAGGGAAATTTAGTTAGTTTAACTAGCCTCTCACACTAAATAAAATTAATTCAACTTAACTGGGTGAATTAATTTCCAAGATTGTCGGGCTAAATTATATTAATAACAGTTCAGATAAATAACCCACAACGAGTTATCTCAGATGAAAAATTCATTTATAATACCTATTCTCTGATACCTAATATAAGTTCACAATTAAAACTATTTTTCTGCCTATAAATAATAGTTTAAATAGCTAAAAATCTTAAACAATAGGATGTCAGAAACTTATTAACTATTATATCATCTCCATCTTATATAATTTAAGAAACACAAATTCCGAAAATTTTCATTAATGGCTGATAATTACATTGATAAGCAGAAATATTCGCCTCAATCCATTGTTTAGCATCCACAGATTCAAAGGAGATATTATATCCACAGTTTATAACTATATATTCAAATAACAGGCGTTGTGTTCTTCCGTTACCCTCTCTAAAAGGATGAATCGCATTTAATTCCGCATAATGCTCAGCGAGCCTTTTAATGAGTTTATAATGATTTAATCCTATGAGAAAATTTTCACGGCCTAACATATCAAATATCTTACTTCCTTCCGTTTCAATACGTTTAGCATGACAAAAGCGAGTATTACCTTTTGATATATCAATGGTTCTCAACTGACCAGCCCAGTCATACACATCAGAAAATATCTGTTTATGAAGGTAACACCAAAAGGCTAAATCGTAAGGTGGTTCCTGGAATGAAATATTTAATATAGCAAGCTCAGTAAGTTCTCTTTCTGCCTGTTCAAGAACAACTGAATCACGAATACCCAATTTATTAATAAGAGTGTCTGTATCTGGATATGTGTAGGGATCTTGCCCCGCTCCATATTTATCCACCATAATCACCTCACTATACACTGTATTTTCTGATTAATTGATCTCTCAGATTTTCTTGCTCTTTTTGGGTTTCAGGCAAGCTGTTCATAACAACACTCATTCCTTCAAGGCGCATACTATCTCTGTAGTTTTTTAGTTTTACTCGATCGAAATAATGTTTTTTTTCATTATAACTTGTCATTATTGTTCTTTTATTCTTTTGATTTCTGATGTCTTTCTCATGCTGGCGGGAATATTTAAACTTGACCAGATCCACTTCGCTTAATTTACAGTTAATCGCCTGACCACTTTCAAATATTCCCCAAGAAATAACTTCGAAATAGCTGACCTTGCCGTTTCTTATACGGTTAATCTTTACCTCTAAGTCTTGTTGCAGTATTTGCAAAACCTGTTGCACTTTACGCTCAGATATCCCTGTCGCTTCCACAATCGAACGCGTGTTGGGATGTTCTAATTTAGTCAGAGCCGCCATAACAGCTAATTCATATTTCATTTGAATTCCCAAAATACTTATATATGCAATAGCAGTATAAAACACCAAGGTCGCTAAAACCAGAAAAGAGAATATAGAGTTATTACTGGCGAATTCTGTAAAGCACATGCTCATGAAGCGGATGTCCATCCGGTAATAAAGGGTGCAAGAAAGTATTTTCATCTTTCACCATGCCAAGCCTCTCCATAACTTTTTGAGATCGCAAATTGGAAACTGTCGTAAATGCAACTACCTCCTCAAGTTTTAATTCAGTGAAAGCAAAATCCCGTGCCTTGCATGCAGCTTCACTGGCATAACCTTTACCCCAAAATGGTTTATCAAGACGCCACCCAATTTCAGTACAAGGTGAGAACGGCAATTCTGCTACAGGAATATTCAAACCGACAAAACCAATAAAATCCCCCGTCTCTTTCAGTTCCACGGCCCAAAATCCCCAACCATTCTGCTGTTCAAATCTCTGGATAATTCTATCCACCATTGCATTGCTTTGTTCAACCGTTAACGTGGCGGGAAAGTATTCCATAACTTCTGCGTTACTATTCAAATGAAAGAATGGCCCCCTATCTTCTTCTTTCCAAGCGCGCATTATTAATCTCTCTGTTTCCAGTGTCATCATCATATTTTCCTTAATATCAGCTATATCAGCAGCCAAGCAAAATGCCTATATGTGCGAAAAGCACATACTTCAACCAGGAGAATTAAAACAATTAAACAGATAAATTGCTATAGTGAATAAAACTAAAGAGGAATAAAACAACGTAATTTAAAAATCAAGAAAGGGTGGCCCATGCCGGAAACCATCAGAATCACACATCACACGGGCCTGGTTTATCAGGCACTTGTTTTTACCGTAGCCTTATCTTTGGATTTATCATTATTAGTATCTTTTATTGGTACAACACGTTCAGATGCTAATGTTGCTTTATTTTCAATCTGTTCTGATTGCCCAAAGAATAAACCACCACGCTTGATAGACATACTGCCACAGCGACTGATACCACGCAGTTCACCATGTTCAAGAATATCCAATGTTGCTGCACAACAAGTCCCTTCAACATTACCGTCAATTATGATTTCTGGAGCATTAAGTTCACCTTCAACCCGCCCGGCATGCATAATGCGGATTGCTCCCTCTTTCACCCGGATATTCCCAATCACTTTACCCCAGATCTGTATATCACCTTCTACATCAATATCGCCCTTAAAGACTGAACTTTTAGCAACAATAGTGCAACGGCGGGCTTCTACGCTGGCATTCTTTTTATCATCACCAGCCTGAGACACTGGTTCTACAGCCACTGTTTCTGTTTTTTTTCCAAACATAGTTTTTGATCTCGATCTCATGTTAATAAAGCAAAATATTAAAGCCAGAAAAGATAGAATCGCTGTCACTGTACAGCTAAACAGATTACCAGCCAGATAGAGCCCCAGAGCAATGCTCCACATGACCCATATACAGCTTAGAAAAATATTGTTCGAAAAACGATGTTTTGCCATGTTCTTTCACATTCTTATTGTTTTTCATACTTTTTTCATTAGAAAATACAAATCAAATCACTATCTTAACAGAACAAGTAACAATCAATGCTGAAGGTAAGCCGATATTTGTAACGCTATTAAACGGTTAAAACCATCATTCATTCTTACTGCCTATCCGATGATATCCCAGGATAATGATAAGTAAAAAAAATTAATATTAAAATATAAATCTTAACTCCCTATTTGATAACATCATTTAACAATAAAGTCACGTTATTAATGTTTAATTTTATTTACAAATAATCTGATAATGAAAAACCAAGAATCTCCCTTAAAAGGAAAATACGACGTTTTCATTGGCTTTATATTAATCTGAAAGTTTTATAAGACTGATATGACAATAACTAAAAATGGAACATGAAGAATCTATAGGAAGGATAATTTAAACATTAGGTTATTCTTAAAAATCACCAATTTTTTCTATCTTGTGATCAGAGCCCATGATCAAAAGATAACGATTAAAAAATAAAACTTACTATTAATCTGAACATGTGAAGTTTCTCCCGCTGGCATGGCTTTGGTGGTTTATCTGGTTTATTGATAACACGGGGTAAAACCAGCAACACTTTTAAAGTTACTCGAGACAATAACCGCTGAACCACCGGTTCCAAACTACAATTTTTCAAACGAATTTCGGTATTTTTCGGGATTTGGCTCCCCTCACCTTTCAACACTAAGTTGGAAGTTTTCCTAAGACTTATAGTGTACTCTAAATTGTTCGAATTAATGAAATACGGTACATCAATCACAATACCACCGATAATAGCAATGACAAATATTAATGTGGTCGACATCATAATTTTATTCAGTTTCATTTTTAAATGGATGCTTTTGCGATTATTAAGTATCTTTTGCTTTTTATGAATGGAATCCATTAACTAAAATAGTTAAGATGCAAAAATACATTGACATAGATATGACTGTTAGAAAAACGCGGGTAATTCACGACATATAAAAATCCATTAAGCACAGAAAAATAAAAACGATATCATTGATGGCTCTCCACTGGATTCATCATGATTAGAGATAAGTTAATGAAAACACAGTTCATCCATAAACATTTATACATAAGCAATATCCTTATTGAAGTTCAAATTATTACAGAATAATTCAAAAAATAAAAACAAAAAATACAAATTCAAATAACTTCACAACAAAATACTTATATAACATTTCAATACTATAATTTGCGATCTATAGTGTCGCAAATTATATCTATATTAGGATAAAATCCTTTATTGCACTTGTTTATCAAATCAAAAGATCTAAAATTTTAATTTTTCGATATAATCAATCTACATAGTACAAAAACCAACCTTGACAAAACAGGATATACCCGGCAATTCTTTATGAATGGACATTTAGATTGTTCACATATGTTGAAATTAACCGTCGGATTACCCCAAGTAACCCAAGGTATCTAACTGGGTTCGATAAAGCCTGGAGTTAATATGGAAAACCGGAAAAATTCGACTCAACCTTCCCAAACAGATCAAATACTTAATGTCATATCCAAATTATGCACCGTTCAGGAAATGCAAATGGCTCCACCACCGGAATCATGGCCCAGTACACGTGATGTAGCAGAGCAATGTGATTTCACTATCTATAAAGCTCGTTATCTGCTATTGAAACTGGCTGACAAAGGATTAGTTATGGTAACTCCGTCTCCCGTTAAAAATTCTCTTCGATGGTATATATCAGAAGATAAAATTAAATCCATCTAACGACTTATCTTTCAAAAAAATCTGAAAAAATAGGTGCCTGTTCTGCACAGCAGGACCTATTATTAGGCTAAATTTACAAAAACAAAATACAATCCTATACGTTTCGTTAAAATAGAGGCTTTGGATACACTACATTCCAACTGATTCTGACACCAACGATGGTAAATATATTTTCATCCGGGTAATTTGTCTGACTGTTTTTGCTATAATTATATTCCCCACCTTATTATTTTCTTATTACAAGATTCTCAACAAATAATTTAAGTACAGAAAGGTAATAACCATTAATATATACAATTTCAGATATATTTAACGAATCTTATGGATTATGTTTTGCAAGAAAAGCGATTAATTCTACTTTTCTGAATAACCTTACATTTTGTTTTCTACTTTACCTAAGTACGAAAATACCGGCACTGGATAATTGGGAATTTTCTTCCAGTTTCAACGGCATTGTGTTCGATATGATGGGTGTTTTGTTTGCCTCATCTGTATCATACATAGTTCCTGAACACACAAACGCCTATCTTCTTTACCGGCTAAAATTATTGACAAAGGCAAGATTCCTCCCATTAGGGTAATAACCAGCACTTTGTCAGTAATCTGAGCCTTCCAGACTGGAAGGCTTTTATTCAAAGTTTTGCTTTAATATCAACGCTATCTGCATTCACATCTTTAATATGTTCTTTTGTCAGCCGGTAAACAACCGGGCTTAACAGTGCTATTGCAATCAGATTCGGGATTGCCATCATTGCATTTAATGTATCGGCCAGTAACCAAACAAAATCCAACGATTGAGTAGCACCAACCATTAAAGCAATAATCCATACCACACGGAAAGGTGTAATTGCTTTTTGTCCAAATAGATACTGAATACATTTTTCACCATAGAAACTCCAACCAAGAATCGTAGTAAAGGCAAATATTATCAAAGCGCCTGCTACAATATAGTTTCCACCAGGAATCGCCGCAGAGAAAGAGGCCGCTGTTAGTGTCGCACCAGTCTGACCGGTTAACCACCCCCCTGTAATGACGATAGTAAAGCCAGTGATAGAACAAACAATAATGGTGTCAATGAAAGTCCCGAGCATGGCAATCAACCCCTGACGAACCGGGTTTTGAGTTTTCGCTGTTGCATGAGCAATCGGCGCACTTCCCAACCCCGCTTCGTTAGAGAAAATTCCCCGGGCCACACCAAAACGAATTGCCGCCCATACTGCCGCACCAGCAAAACCACCTTGCGCAGCAACAGGTGTAAATGCAGATTTAACAATCAGAGCAAACGCAGCAGGAATTTCACTGAAATTCACGCCCAGAACAATAATCCCAGCAACTAAGTAGGCAACCGTCATAAATGGCACTAATTTACCTGCAACATCAGCAATACGTTTAATACCACCGATAAGTACTGCACCAACCAGAATCGCCAATACTATGGCGGTTACCATGGTAGAAACACCGAAGTTACTTTGCATTACATCAGCAACAGAATTCGCCTGTACAGTATTACCGATCCCAAAACAGGCAATACTGCCAAATACCGCGAATAGCGTTCCCAACCAGGCCCACTTTTTACCCAGGCCATTTTTTATGTAATACATAGGGCCACCAACATAGTGACCATTTTTATCAACCTCACGAAAACGGACCGCCAGTACAGCCTCTGAATATTTAGTCGCCATGCCGACTAATGCGGTTATCCACATCCAAAACAAGGCACCCGGCCCACCTAATACAACCGCAGTAGCCACACCGGCAATATTACCTGTACCAATGGTGGCAGAAAGTGCAGTCATCAGTGCGTTAAACGGCGATATCTGCCCTTCTCCCCGCTGATGATTACGCTCAAACAGTAATTTAAAGCCCGTTCCCAGTTTACGTATAGGCAGAAAAAAGAGACGGATCTGCATGAAGATCCCAACCCCCAAAAGACCGACCATCATCGGTATTCCCAACACGACCCCGTTAATAGCACTTAGCCATTCTGTGATTAGCCCCATAGATTAGATGCCCTCAGATATTCCATAACAAAATAACAACATATGCGTAGCAATCTAAATAAAAGAATATTTACAGAAAATAAGCGAGGAAAAATTTCGTAAAAAAGGAAAAAGATTTGATACTTGTGAGTGATATCACGCGATAGAATTTTAAGATAGGATACCCCAAATTTGTTATACCAAATCCATCACGAAATTTTCACATCTGCCCCTCTCTCTTGAATATTAATAACTTACTTATATACCTAACTATTTTAACTAATTAAAATAAATATCAATTTCCATACTTAATTTTTCTGTTAATTAATGAGTTATTTGTATTATTTTTAAAAAAGTAATGAGTTAAACAAATAACATCTCAGAATAAATTATCGGAAATTTTTACGAAAAAAAATTTCTCCATCTATCGTATTTTTCCTCTTAAGCAAACCATTATCTGGAATAGGTTTATTACACCTGTCAACAAAGCAATAGAAAAATATGTGTAGTATTTTTTATCATCATAAAATTACCGAATCTTTCTCGAGCCGCTTCACAATAATTGAATAACCTCATTGTGTTATTGTTCCATTCAACTCATTTTGTCGGCTTAAGTTAACGAATAAGAGGAGAATCACATGATGGAACAACAATATTTCATTGGTATCGATGTTGGTTCAGCCAGTGTCCGTACTGCGGTTTTTGACCAAAACGGCAAACGACATGCATTCTCTGTTCTCCCTATTCAACAATTTCATCCAAAAACCGATTTTATCGAACAATCTTCTAAAAATATTTGGGCTCAAGTGTGTGTAACAGTAAAAGAAGCTGTCACATTGGCGAATATTAATCCCCTTGATGTTAAGTCAATCGGTTTCGATGCTACCTGTTCATTAGTCGCTGTAGCGAATGAAGGGCTGCCGCTTTCTGTAGCTGAAAATGGAGATCCTGAACACGACATCATCATGTGGATGGATCATCGGGCAACCAAAGAAACCATCACGATAAATCAGACCAATGATCCGACACTATGCTATGCGGGTGGTGAAGTCAGTCCTGAAATGGAACTACCGAAAATATTGTGGCTAAAAAACCATTTTCCTCAGCGTTATCAGGATGTATGGCGTTTCTTTGATTTAGCCGATTTTTTAGTGTGGAAAGCCACTGCCGCTGATGTAGCCAGTATCTGTACTCTTACCTGCAAATGGAACTATCTGGCTCATCAAAAACAGTTCAGCGAAGATCTACTTCATGAAGTGGGTTTAGAAGATTTAACCGATAAAGTTCCATCTACCATTCTTGAGATTGGCGAGAAAGCCGGTTATCTGACCGCTAAAGTGGCTAAAGATTTTGGGTTACACACAGGAGTTGTTGTCGCCGGTGGTATTATCGATGCACATGCGGGTGGGTTGGCACTGGCCGGTGCCTATCCAGAAGGCAGTCTGGTCATTATCAGTGGAACTTCAAACTGCCACATGATTGCCAGTCCCCATCCTGTCATGGTTCCAGGTGTCTGGGGACCTTATTTCGGCGCAATGCTACCCGGTTACTGGCTCAACGAAGGTGGGCAAAGCGCCGCCGGTGCATTAGTTGAGTGGTCAATTCGTCAGCATAACAGCTGGCAGGAGCTGGAAGCAGAAGCTAAGGTATCTGGTCATCAATACTACCAGCTACTAAATGAAGCCGTTGCGCAGTTAGAAAAACAAGAAAAATACCCAACTGTTCATTTACATATTTTAGCTGACCATCATGGCAACCGTTCACCAAGGGCAAACCCTAACGCCAAGGGAATGGTAAGTGGGCTCACGCTGGAAAATGGTCGTGATGCTCTGGCCCGCTATTACCTGGCAACCCTGCAATCTATCGCTTATGGCACTCGTCACATTATTAATACATTAGTAGAAGCCGGGCACCAGATAAACAGACTAGTTATATGTGGTGGCGCAACCAAAAACCCATTATGGCTACGTGAATACGCCAACGCCACCAGACGCGAAATTCATCTGCCTCAGGAAGAGAATGCCGTTAATCTTGGTGCAGCCCTGCTCGGTGCTGTTGCCTGCGATTCCTTTGAAAACGTCACTCAGGCAGCAAAATCAATGGTACGTGACGGCAACGTTATCAGACCGGAAAAAGAGACCTTTTTATTTCATCAGGCTAAATATCAAGTCTATCTGCAAATGTACCGTGACCAACAACAATATAACAAAATCATGCAAACCTGCGGTTAATCTTCTTTCTGGCGATAAGCGTTGCGAAGTTTAATTTTATTCTATTACCATTTTCATCTGTTTTATGAAGATGCCCAGGATTTTCATTATACTTAATCATTTCCCAATCAGCATAATAACTCTCCAACTCTCTTGGTTTTAAGAAACATTTAAACGGCAGTAATGAATATGGTGCAGAATCTGTTTCAACCGGACAAACAATCAAATTAACCCCACCCTTATTCGTCTGCTTCTGAATATTGTGAATAATATCAGCGATTTTTCCCCGTTGCAGGAACATCAGCACCACAGTTGAAATAATTAAATCGTATTTTTCTACAATATTGTGCAAGTTAATATCATAAACAGCTGTATAGATATTTTTAACCTGTTGTTTCTCTTTAATAGCATTAATTGCATCAATATGTTGCAGACTGATATCTACCGCTGTAACGTCATAACCTCTTTCTGCCAGATAGAAAGCATTCCGGCCACGACCGGATCCCAAATCCAATGTTTTACAAGGAGAAATAATATCTGCCAAATATCTGATCTCTGAGTGAGGCAATGACAAGTTATTTTGCTTATAAAACAGATATTGTGGTTCGCATAGGAAAGAGAGCTGGCACTTAATATCATCACTCACCCATTTTATTTTATGCCAGACCTCTGGCTGAATAATGGGAGGTTGCTTTTGCACATTAAAGTATGCCGTTTTTTCCTGATCACCATCAAAAATCACAAACTCCAGTTCACCTTCAAGGATCTCAAGACAAGCATACGTCCCCTCTTTGGTGTTATGTCTTTCAGTGAACATGCCAGGAATGGTGTTTTTTTGCCAGATTGGCATTCGCTTATAGCAAACAAAATCGCTCATAGGAGTTCCCTGACAGTAAGATGCATTTTAAATGCATCTTATATTTACATTCTGTCACTGTAAAGGCATAAAGTAACGGGAGGAAAATTTCGTCAGGTTCACCATCGCTATCCTGACGAAATAAAAGGAAAAATGATTAATCTTCTTTTTATCCAAGCGAACTCATTGATAAAATTTCTCCGGCTAAAGCCGGAGAAAAAGGTCAATCTTTATAACTGTATTGATAATGTCCGCCATAATAGAGACTGGAGTTTTTCTCTACCGCATTTAGCAATACCCCTTTAATATGCGTGCCATTTTGCTCAAATCGGCGAATAGCAACATCAACTTCTTTAACTCTCGTTTTATAATAACGGGCAATTAACAATGAAGTTCCTGCATATCTCCCAATAATCGCAGCATCGGTTACGGCTAAAATAGGGGGGGTATCTATCAAGACATAATCATAATGCTCTTCTGCCCAAGATAATAACTCCTTGAATCTATTATGCATAAGCAGCTCTGACGGATTAGGCGGAGTATCACCCCGACTGACAAAATCAAGCTCAGTAAGATAAGTTCTGGTAATAATCTCTTTTAACTGATTCTGACCAGCCAGATATTCAGAAAGCCCCAAAGATTGAGGGCTTTCCAGCACCTTATGCAAATGGCCTCTTCTCATATCTGCATCTATTAAAAGAACGCGTTTATTACCTAATGCCAATACTGCCGCGAGGTTCACCGAAATAAAAGATTTTCCCAATTCAGGCGCTGAACCAGAAAGAAGAATAACTTTATTCGCGGATTCCATCATTGAAAAATGCAGGGTTGTTCTAAGACTCCGCAATGCTTCAATAGCCAAATCAGTAGGATCATGAATAGCTAATAACCGCAATTTCTGACGATGAGTTCTCTTTTTCTGTTGCTGTTCAAGTTTAGCCTGGGTCTCAGATAGTGGGATAGTTGCATAAACGGAAATCCCTATTTCTTCCAATTGCTCAGGGCCTTCAATCCCTTTACGGAACATTACCCTTAATAAAACGACTCCGATTGACAATATAAGCCCTAACATCGTCATAGCGGCAATGATCAGTGGCTTTTTAGGTTTTACAGCTGAACTTTCTACAACAGCTTCATCAATAATACGCACATTACCAACCGTCCCAGCTTTCAGAATGCTCAATTCCTGCTGTTTATTGAGTAACTGTACATAAATTTCTTGCCCAACCTGAACATCCCGGGTTAAACGTAAAATTTCCTGTTGTGTTTTCGGTAACCGTTTGATTGACTGATTCAGCTCCTTTTTGGTCTCAGCCAACGTCTTACGTTTATCAAGCAAAGCAACATAAGCAGGATGTTGTTTGGTATACAATTGCTGTAACTCAGCTTCTTTGAAAGTCAACTCATTGAGCTGTTTCTCAATCTGGACCAATGTCTCCAGAGCTGATTTTGCTTCAAGTGATAAATCGACAGATTCATTAGCCTGACGATACTGATTAAGCAGCTCTTCAGAACTATTGAGCGCCATTTTAACTTTAGGTAAATGATTCTTTAAAAAACTAAGACTACTCTCAGCCTCTTCAGTTTTTCTTGTCACATTCTGTTGCAAATAATTCTTACTGACACTATCAAGTATCGATTTTATTCTTTTACGGTCATCACCTTCTATTTCAAGCGAGATAATGCCGGTATTATTTCCTTTCTCCGTCACCCGTAAAGCTTGTTGCAATGAACGAACGACATCCAACCGGGGCCGTTTAACTAATGTAAAGCTTTGCCCTGGAGAAGCTAAGATATTTGAGATAAGCAAATTTATGCCATCAGCATCAAGTACCTTGTTCACTTGCCCGTGAAAAACCTGATCGTCAAACTCCAACTGATAATTTTCTGAATCATCAACATATATTTTTATAGCTTTACCAATATGCTCTGATGATACCGTAAAATTTTTAATAACAATGTCAGGCTTTGGCATACCTCGAAGACGAGCAATTCCCTTGCCTATCACAGGAAAATAGTCGGCTGTAACCTGAATATCCAAATTCAAGTCCTTTACCGTCTTGCCTATTATCATTCTGGAAACTAATAATTCCAGTTCTGCTGATGTATCTGACTGTCTTCCAGACAGCATATCCGTCATGTCCCCGACTAAAGATAGTGCACTGCTTTTCTTTTCAACTTGCAATAAAGCATTCGCTTTGTATACAGGTGTAGCAACCAAGGAATAACCAAGACCAATAACCATGAATAAGAGAGTGATTCCGCCAATAGCCCAGCGATAATCGAATAAGGCACTAAGAAGACGGCCTAAATCAATTTCATCACTATCCGTATGTGTGTGACTTGATTTATCTGATGTAGTCATAAAAAGCCTATAATTACTTTATTAAGAAGTAATGAAAAATAAAAAACCCAGAATCAAAAAATACTTATAAGTTATAATTTACCTAACCAACCATTAGCACTCTTAAACAATAATTGATATACATATTCATAAACCTCTATATCGGATTTATAAGGATCAGGAATCTCCATTTCACTTAGCCAATGACCAAAAAGCATTGTTTTCCCTCTTGCCCCTAGGTTTATCCGGTTTACAGCCTCAATATGTTTTTTTTCCATAACCAGAATCAGATTTGACTGCTGACATAATTCACTGGTTAGCTGACGTGCAGTATGCCCTTCCAAAGACAATCCATGTCTGGACGCAACCTTACTTGATAACTCATGTGCAGGTTTATCCGTCAAAGCCGATATTCCCGCAGAATAAATCTCCTTCTGAGGAAATCGCTGCCGCAATAAACGCTCCCCTGTTGGAGATCGACAAAGATTACCCACACACACAATCAAAATAGAATTAAACATTAATTAGGCCACGTACGAATCCATCGGGTTGTTTCAGTCAGGTTGTTAATGCTTGATATCGTTGGCACCAACTGACTGATAACCCGATTCCAACGAACAATTGGCGCACTGGTAACATAAACAATATCATAAGGTTGCAAATTAAACTCAGTTCCCAGGATTAATGCTGTTGCATCCTTAGCATTGAGCTGATAGATATTAGCTATTTTTCCATTATTATCAGGTATATTGCGCAATGAACGGATAACAAAAACTCCACTCGCATCGCTTGATAATTGATCCATACCTTCAGCGTTACCCAATGCTTCTGTCAAGGTCATACCACTACGATCCATACGCAAAGTGCTCTGTTTTCTGACTTCTCCCATAACAAATACTTTCAAATCATCATTACGGGGAATGTATAAGATATCGCCGGAGTAGAGCAGACGATTTTGCTTCAGATCACCATTTTGCATTAAATCTTGCAGAGAAATAATCGTCTCCTTTCCCTTATGAGTCAAAATAACCCTTTTCCAGTCAGCATTTTCGGTCAAACCACCAGCATGGTTAATCGCATCAATAATAGTTAAAGGAACATTGGTGATAGGTTGTTGATCAGACTTGGCAACTTCGCCTGTTATATAGGCTTTTTGTGAACGAAAAGCAGCAATATTTACATCAATCTGAGGAGATTCGATATATTTTGATAACTTCTCTGTAATCAGAGTACGCACTTGAGTGACCGTTTTCCCTTTCACATGAAGTTTGCCAATATATGGATAAAAAATCGTTCCGTCAGAATGCACCCAGTTACCGGTATCACTGGCACTACGATATTGCCCTGCTGGTATTGTCAATTCAGGATGATCCCAGACAGTAACCATAATGACATCACCTACACCAATACGGTATTCATATTGCTGTAATTCTTTATCTAACTCAGGATTAGGACGTGCAATAGCAGAATTTACTCGTAACTTTTCAATTAACTGCGGTGTTACCGGATAAACATTTACCAAATTATTAATATCATAGTTACTATCATTACTATTGATTATTTCTTTATTATAAACAGGAAGACTACTCCCAGGAGTAACCGTACAACCACCTAATAACAGAGAACAGGATGATGCCAGAACTATAATTAATTCCTTAATATTCATCAGAAATTTATCCTTAAAAAATAATAAACAAAAAAATACATCAATTAGTATTAATTATAATCTCCCTAAGAAAACTAGATTATAATATAATAAAATATAATATAATATAAAAATTTTGCTTAAGTATCACAAGCCTCTATGTTGCTGGTCATATCACTTTGTAAAAACAATAGAAATCAACTTAACACTTTTGAGGAATTCAAACTATTAAATAAATATAAATCAAACAAATAATATATTTATTAACTATTTAATTATAGAATGTATTTTATAAGGTACTATTGCAAACAGAAAGTAAGAACCACATCCCTCTGATGCAAGATAACAAGAACATTCATCAGAATTTATCGAAATTGAATACAGGATTGAGATTACATTGGCGGAAAAAATACACACTGATTTGTACCAAGCTGGTGTTCACATAAGTGACTTTGTGATTTATATGATGATGAAAGACTAAAAAACAACCAATAATTTTATCAAAAAAGATAAATTATAAAACACTAAAGTTGATTTCATTACAAACAATATCTCGGTGATATTGAATATTCTGAGACTATAATCTAATTGTTAACATCTTCAGACTATTCTAATTTTCAATAGCACAACTTTGTACTTTTCACGGTTATCCACTACTATTATTGATTGTTTTATATTAGAGACAGAAAACCTGAAAGTTGAATATATTCCATAAAAATTTTATCGACTGGGACTATCATGCAAACATCAACCATCTTAAGAATAGCCAGACCAACCGATAACTTAAATCAGGTTGCCGACATGTACTGCCAAGGTTTAGGGTTTATTATTTTAGGTCGATTCGAAAATCATGAAAACTTTGATGGCATCATATTAGGACATCCAGATCATCCCTGGCATCTCGAATTTACACATCATCATGGCACAACAGTAGGCAGAGCACCCACACAAGATAATTTACTGGCCTTCTATATATCAGACCATTCAGAGTGGTTACATCAAATATCGTTAATGGAAACCGCCGGTTTTATCACTGTTCCTTCTTACAATCCATACTGGGATGTTAATGGTAAAACATTTGAAGATATTGATGGTTATCGGGTTGTGTTACAAAACACAGTATCCCCTGTTTAACTTTAAGCATACTTGCCTGATAACCAACCCACACCTACCTTGTTTTACATTGTGAAATAACATGATCAAAACTCAGCTATTGACACTGAGTTTTGATATACTCCTGCAAATATTTAGTTTGCTTTTCATTCTCAACAATCATTCTTCGGAGATCGAAATAATCTTGTTCAGCTGCCGGGTTAAATCGTGGGGTTCCTGCATTGCCCATGCTGCCGGAGGAACCGGTTTCGCTTTGATTACAGATTGCCGCGATACGCAACCGGAGGCGGCCAGCGGCAACATCACCACGAAGAGTATCAATTTCAGATTTGGCATTGGCAAGTTCCTTTGTATATTGATTATCCAGTTCAGACAGGAGCTTTATCCTCTCCTGCTGACTGGCGATTTCATTCTGTTGCTCCAGTAACTCGCTCTGTAGCTGGACTGTCGTATCAAGCTGTTTAGTGTACTTACCGTAATAGTGATGAGCCACCAACGAGACAAGAACCAGTGCAACGAAGGTGTAACCGTGTGAGTTAAACTTCATCATATCGCCCTACAAAAGTGAAAAGGCCTTATCAATGACCTCGTTGTTATAGGGCTGACTACCATTCTCTACGGTAATAATGGCCTTAATCAGTTTTGTCATAAATGCCTGATTAAACACATCAACAACCTGGTCGCAGGTAACATCGGTGTCTTTACACACACGATTAACATAACCATCAGTATTATTCTCATTAGGGGGAGCCCAGCGTGAAATGATCCCCTTCACTGTTTTTAGACCATATTTCCTATTGTAATTATGTAAAATTTTAATCATTGCCCGAATACCATATTCAGGACTGACAAACTGACAAAAAGCGTTATCGGTACGCTGTGATCCAGGAACCAAGCCTTGCCAGTCATCACCCCAACGAATATTGCCGGGGTTATTGTTTCGTATGCCTCTGCTCATCATTTACTCCTTTTACTTATTGCCTGTTTTGTTATTAACCACTTTTCTTAAGATCTGACCGAAATAGTCAGTTCCCAGATAACCAATAATGACACTGCCGATGTAAGCCAAATCCGTGCTCATACCAAAGAAATCCAGCACATCACGGATAAACCAAGCAATCATGGCGCACATGATGGCATCCATAATTGTCGTCCAGAACTTACCTCCGTTATATCTCCCCCTGAGATAAGCCATTGCAGCAGCCAGTGCCGCACCTATACCTTGCTCTTTGACTGACAGCAGCCATAACCATAGCTGCATCCAAATGTCAGGCTGTTTATCCATGTATTTCATCCTTTCCTCCCATTGATACAATGGGAATCCACAGGCTGCCGTGTAGCCTTAAATTTGAGTTAATAGGAATACTGCGAAATCAGTAGAATAAGAAAAGGCCACACATAGCGCAGCCTTAAATTTTGTAAGGTGATTACTTACATTTAGTATAATTCCGTGCTCATCAACAAACACCGGTTGTGTATCATTATGTATTAGGGAATAATAATTAACAGATATATAATTTAATTAATGCATGAACTATTCCAAATAAATAATATCATCCCTGACAACCATTATTAATCCTTCTATAAAAACCTAATTTGAAATTTATTTTTTAATTTTCCGATATCGTATCCTTAAATAAAAAGGCAAGGCTGACTATCATGCCTTTAATATAAATTCCTTTAATACACGATAAACCTCTTCAGGTTGTTCAAGTATCCCTAAATGGGTCCTGGAATTTTCTAATCGCTTAACCTGGAAGAATGAGTGCTCAGAGGAAAATTTTTTCTGCTGAAGTAAATAATTATCACTTCTGTCCAAAGAATAAATATGAATACATTGATGCCCTCCGGAAAAAATTTTCAATCGTTCTAAAGGAGAACCGAATCTATTATATGCTCCAGTTATCGCCTTTCCGGCGGCTTCCCACACAGGGAAATCCACTTGTGACATTTCTTTAATTAAATGATCCATAATGATTTTATTATTTTCTCCCCCCATCCAAAAATTAAATAAAGAATCTCTTGCTGAAGTCCAATTTTCAGGATCCTGAATATCGCTGATTGACTGAAAAAATGCAGGATCAGGGTTAGTCATAATCCAATCAAGAAATACGAGTGCAGATACTCTCTCTGGCATTATCTCTGCTATATCGGTAGCAATCCAACTGGCATGAGCAACCGAAACCAGTATAAGCTGTTCTATTTTTAATGAATTAATGAAAGAAACAATATCATTTAACAATATCTCTGGCGTTAGTGGCGATGCCGATTGTGAGGACAACCCATGATTACGCCAATCCAAGCTAATCACTCTGAAAGTTTCCACAGCCAACGCTTCAAATGGAATAAAAACCGTTTTAGGTTCACACCATCCAGGAAGCAATAACAATGTTATTGGACCAATTCCATTGTCATTGTAATCTATTGTTATATTATTGCAGTGAAATTGACTCATAATCTTATCCTCAGCAAAGAGATGATAAATACCATTCTAGGTTTTTGTTTCAGTATTGTATGCAATTTACACATCACATGATAACAAAAAATGAATTTATTTAATAAAGCAGATTAGACTAATAAGCGCAACGTTGTTAATCCAGAATAAAACACCATTCACACTTTCACTGATGAATTTTGAAGAACTTTGGACAGAGGCTTACCACAATTGAAAAATACACAGATTGGAATGGCAACCTGGCAGTGCCATAGATGGGAAGTCAACATGAATATCTTAAGGTCATTGCCCTACGTATTAATAAATTTAACAGGATATTTTGGATTTTCCAAGATGACAGGAATCCTCCACATACAAATGTGGCTAAATATTTTAAGGGTGAAAAAGTCAAATATAGCAAAGCAATAGAAATATCAGGAAACAACAGAGGAGGAAGAGAAAAGATATTAACTGCATTTCCAGACCCAGAGGATATTAAGCTTATCATGACTTAATATAGAATTCGGCATCAGGTATTGTCACAATAATTATTCTTATCCCATCTATGATTAAATGGATTTAATAGAATATTATCAGAGAAATTATTAAATTTTTAATATTAAATGTAAGAATATAAAGATAGTAATTTATACAATGTATTATTGTATAAATATTTAATATTGAAAATCAATTAGATGACACATTAGATAATATAAACAAAAAAATATCCCGTAAAATTATTCAACATAATTGAATTGAATAACTCAAGAGATTAACTACTCAAGTTTATAGACACTCCGGATAACAAGGTAAAGGAGATAATTGTACTATAATCCTTTTTCCTGCCACGATTCGTTGTTGGCTCTTTGCCTGTACTCCTCGTTTCCCATCCCAACGTAAGCGGGTTCTTAAAAATAACTCATCATGGGAAAACTGTGGATTTAAACGCATAGAAAAAGTGAGAGGTAACATATCCAGGCGATAATTCATCTCACCCGCTGTCAATACCTTGCCTTCAACAACAGCAAGCAATGACAGTTCAAAATTTGCTGTTCTGGTCAGAGAAATTGGCATGGTTACATTCCCCTCAATCAGAGGTGATGCGTCATTCCTGATTACCTTACTGACACACCCAGTAATCAGCAAACACTGCAATACCAGCCCTATTTTGGTCATAACAGGCTGATTCTACGTTGTGATAACGGGGTATGCTGACCATCCAACAAGCGCTGTAATGCTGTCTCATGTTCAAGCTCTATTACAAGACCTCTACTCAATACCACAGAAAGCGGCTCATGAATATTTTGCGGTACATGCCCAGGTATAACCCGGCGGCCACAACAAAGATTGTCATTCTCATGGGATACGTTTGTTAAATGAATAGGTAATGAATTATCAATTTTCATACTCGCATTCCCAGAGAGTTACTCAGTTGAGAATCAGTCGGAATTTGAGCCTGCAATAACTCCTGCCAAAACTCCGCATGATCCAACATACTCGAAAGGCTCTCCTCAAAAGCAACCAAATTCAGCCGACTGGCTGACATTTGTCGATAAAGCTGTACCATCTGAGTTGATTCATCAAAACCAAAGTGAAGATCAAACTGATACCAATGACGATTAAAACTGGCTAATTGACGGAAAATTCCTTCCCCAACAGCAGTGATATCAGCAACATCTACCTGTAAAACGAGTTGGTCACGTTCAGGAATTAAGATCAAAGAGAGGTTAAGATGCTCATCAAAACAGAGAGCAGCCACACCTTCATGATTTAAAGCTAAGTTTGGCAAGCCAAATTTGGCAGCAAATTCAGCCAAAACTTGGTTGATGATAACTATCACATCCATGGATTACTCCCGCAGAGAAGGAAATCAGGTAAACTTGAAGTTACCGCGCGGTTAAGCAAACGGGTTACTCCCGCAGAAAAGGGAGTTAGTTTACTACCATCATCTTTTATGCCTCTGTCACTCAAAGGCAATTCTTTTAATAAAAAGGTCACTATGGTGATTGTAAACCAAGTGCCAGATCATCGGTGAAATGCTTTTTCTGTAACGCATTCTGCTCTATAAAATGTCCTGCGAAGATGACTATTTCAAGTGAATACTGTCATGAGATAGGTTCTCTTGGCCATCTTAATTTTATACTAACCTTGGTAAATCAAAGTCCTGACCAAAAAACCAAAGCGTTATTAACAATTTGAGCGCCCTTTTCTGGGCGCTCATACTTACAATATCAACGTTTATCGGCTACCAGGATTACACCACACCAGCCGCCGCACGCCATGCCTGATTATGGCTCTGAGAGAGTTGTTGCAACAACTGCAAAACATCTTTCATAAAGTTGTTATTCAATGATATCTGCTCTTCACTCTTTTGTTTTTCATGCTGAGCAACAGACGCATCGACTTCATATTCCTTGGCTTTGGCCTGAGAAAGCCCCTGTCTTACTTGCACCGAATTATCGGACATCTTTCCTAAAGAATTCACTACTGAACTAAAGAGCTGCTGCTTGCTATTGCGATTCTCAAAAAGCCGAGAGAGAGATTTCAAGGTATTCTCATCAGCAAGCTGTTCTTTGCCCCATATTTGACTAAATTCAGCACGCTTCTCCTCCCCACTCAGACCTTTCTGTTGCAGCTTAATGTCGACCAATTCCTTACGGCCAGCAATATTATTTTCCAACATCTTCTGCTGCTTAACCGACTTACTGTTTTTAAAAGCAGAGAAACTGCCTACCAACCCTGAACCAAGAGTCATCACACCTGAAACAACAGCCATAGCAATCATCAACTTAGCGCCATGACGCATCTCATCCACTTGTGACTTCTGAGCATCAATAGTCGCTCTATTTTCGGTATCACGCTGCAAGATACCCAATTCACGCATCTTCTTGGCAATCTCAAAAAGTAGCGACAGCATATCCAGTGTATTACTCAATTCTTGCTTGACATTACCTAACCGGCTAAGATCAAGGCCCTGCTTCGGTGTAATCAAGTCAACTTTATCCATACGCGCAGCTTTTTCCAGCTGTTGGATAGCTGCTTCATGTGTTGTTGTCACCGAACTTTTATCAGTCACAATATCAACACTGTTATTGACATTGATCACCTGATGACTACTGACATTATTAATAGTTTCCATCTTTTTACTCCCTAAATTTCGTGCGGTCGGCTGGCAAGATTATTTATCATGTCACCTTTGGCATTGAGCATCTGGAAAACCATTTCCATTACATGTTGGAAAGATTCCACCATCTGGGACAGCTCCTCTTTAAGCTTATCCATAACAGCCTGGAATGCCGTCAACTCACTACGTGAAAGTTGCACATCTGCTTGTCGATTAGCCGACTTAGCCTGGAGCGCAGAATTGGCAGTTTGAGCACCACCATTCGCTAGATCAACAACCACGTCACTCACCTGCATACCCACTTTCACGCTACGAGCCATGGCATTAGTTGCTGTACCAGCGAATTTTGCAGAAAACTCTGCCGCCTTTACTGCTAGCTTAGACGCTACCTCAACCGCCGCCTTAGCCGCTACCTCAACAACTTTACTGCCAACCTTAGATGCCACTTCAGCCACTATTTTGCCCATCTTAGCACCCATCTTGGCTATCATTCCTACTGCTGAGCCACCAAAACTGACCGCTGCTGCTGCCACAGCCATTGTAACCTCAATCGCAGTCATCACTGGTCCCAGCCACTTCATAGTTTCCTTGCTGATTAAACCGTCTTGAGCCGCTTGTTGCAGCCCCTGAGACACCGCGCCCATTACCCCTCCGGCGATCAGCATAGCGCCAGCTACCGCACCGACCCCGGTAGCAACCATGATTGCGCCGATCACAATTGAAGCAATCGCACTGATCCAACCGAAGATTTTGGAGAACAACCCGGATTTCTGCGCCTCTTTGGCAGCGTTTTCAGCTTCTTTGATCTTCTGTTGGTTCTCATCCATTTTCTGCAAGCTTTCCTGGCGTGCCCGCTGGATATCCTGGATCTTGAGATTTGTTTGAGTACGCTCAATATCGCTGGTCAGCTTACCCAGCTCAATTTCGAATTCCTCTGGTGAGGAGAATGCCAGAGAAGCCAACCGCGAAGTTTCTTTCAATTCTGCTGTCAGCTTTGTTGTCAGCCCTGCTGCCAACGTTACTCCTTGCGTAACCGACGCGACCAGACTAGCTATTTTCCCTTGTTGCTGAACATCAAGACGAGTATTACTCACTGCCAATGGTGCCGGTAATGCCACTCCCCGTGTCGTGACTACATTAGGTTGTACATTACCCGCCTGACTAGGCGTAACATGATAATCCTCTTTAAAAGGTGTAGTCGCAGGGATATCACCAACTGGAAAACCGCCCCGTAGTGGATCATTTACGATCAGATTCATCTTCCTGAGTCCTTTTTATTGTGATGGCTTCTAACATTGCGCTAGAACAGGCAGCTAAAGCAGCCTGTTCCGGCAAAGCTGCCGCTAACTGTTGAGCCGAGTAGAAGCCACTCTCAGCCTCATCAAGCTCTCCTAATTGCAGGAGGCATTCGGCAGCATGAAATGGAAAACGAGGCTCATTAATATCAAGCATCGCTCCATAACTATAACTTTGGATCGCCTGTTCCAATTGTCCCATTGCCTGACGACATGCACCCAATCCAAGAAAAAACCGGGAGTCATAATGATCCAACATGCATAAGGCTTGGAATATCTTATGCGCATCCTGCCATTTACCTGATTGGTACTGGTTAAACGCTAATGAATAAAGCTGCTCCAGCGTATCACTGGAGACATCCTTCAACATGGCAAGGGTACCGCCGTCATGAAGAAAGGACTCCAACTCTTGTGCATACTGGTCAGAAGTGGTAGATGTTTCTTGGTGCTCCATAATTATTCCTTAAATTGCGCCGAGAATATTGCGCATAATGCTGTCATATTTCTGGATAAAACGGTTTAACGCTTCAATAGCAGCGTTGTAGCGAGAGCTAACATCATTTAAACGCGTGGTTTTTTCCTGGACAGTATTGTTTAGTGGATTTACACGATCGTTGACCGAAGTAGAAAAGTTGGCCAGTTTGTTATTATCCTTGTCATATTCATATGATGTCTTCAGATCTGTCATAGCTCCACTTTGTTTTTTAGAGCTTTCTAAAAAGTCCTTAATGGAGAGGTTTGGTGATCCATTAGATATCTTGATTAGCAACTTATATTCAGCACTCTTCTTAAAAGTGCCCTGATCACTAAAACCATATTTCTCATGGTCCAGCAGGTTGAAGGATTTACCATCATTAATCTTGAGAGTCTCATTAGCTGCTAATTTCGCATTAATCTCCGACTGAATAACACTGTAAACCTTTAGCTCCGCAGTCAATGCAGCTAGTTCATCACGCAACTCGAGTCGTTTTTTATCATGACCTAACATGACAGAGGTAAATACTTCAGTGACATCATCATCAAGACGATCCGGAGTCAAATTAAAATGAACCGCAGCCAAGAAATCCCTTAATGTCCAGTCAGTCTTTAATGTCGGATTATTCAAGAAGGATTTAAGATTTTCGATCCCATTTTTTATTTGGCTATCAAAGTGACCACCCTTAACAACCGCATCTGCTGGCAAGAAATAGGCAATCAGCTTTTTCAACAGCTTTTCATCGTCAGTAATAACCTTGCTCCCACCCGAATCATATTTCGCTTCAATCTTAATCCTCTTATCGAGAATAAGCTTAACCAAACTATCAAGCTCAGAAGATCCAGAACCTTGTAGTCTATCCAGCGAAACCTTCTCCAGATCTGCTAAGAAAAGCTGTGGGTCATTTTGATATGGCCTAATTTCCATCTTTAAATCCTTATACAATAATGCCACGCATACGAGGTGGACGGCGAAGACGCTTTCCCTCTTCCAAAGAGTGAGGATGGTTGCTTCGTAAGCGATTAACTTCTGTCAGCAGCTCCTGCTCGGCATCCTGCACCAAAGAAGTATCAGCATGACCAAACAGCGCTGTACCTACATTTGGGTTGATGCCAAGAGACTGCCACATCTCCTGTAGCAATTGCAGTCTGTGATCACTGTCCTTAATGGCTTCCTCAGCTGCTTGCAGTACTTTGGCATTGGGTTCCTCTTGCATCAGTGACTCCTATAATAAAGACAGATATTGATTTTTCCTGTCAAAGTTGGACTTTTTTTTGTTGTTTTCTCATCTGATGTAACGAGATAACGCGACTGGCTTCTAACTCGAACCAGCCAGGTGCTACCTCACTCGCCCCTGTCCAACGGCAATAAAAGCGGGACAAGCGTTCATCATTAAGAGGTGAGTCAGCCAAGGTATTAACTTGACCATAAAGCCGACTACCCACTCCAAGCACTTCTATAGCGGCTGCTGCCAACAGATAAAGGGGAGCAAATGGATTAGCAAGCCCCCGGCGCTGCCGGGTACGACGTAACATGACAATCCAAACTCTCGGTGCATCATAACGCCAGGCAATTTCACAGCCTTCACACCACACACGCCAGCCAAGAGGAATTGAACTATTCCCCATACAGTGAGGCTGCACCGAATAACCCCGCGCCTCAAACCAAGGAGTAAGTGGATCATGATTCATAGACAAACCCTACCAAGAGGCTGAATATTGATCTGTTGAGTTAGCTCCTGATACGAGAGCACCGGCAAACCGTGGTGATCACCTTCAATTAACTTGCGCACATAGCGACGAATATCCATTGATACGATCAACACAGGCTTATTTTGCATCTGCGTTAAATCGCCTACCGTTTTTTTCATCTGTTCAAGGAAACTTTGCGTCACCGCCGGGTCCAGCGCCAAATAACTCCCTGCGCTCGTCTGACGAATACCACCCCGGATCTGCTCTTCTACCTGCTGATCCAACAGATAAGCGGGCAGGATGTTGTTACCGTTAGCATACTTATAACAAATATAACGCTTGAGGCTACTGCGAATATATTCCGTCAACTGCACCACATCTTTCTCCTTTTGCCCCCATACCACCATGGCTTCAAGAATCGCGCGTGTATTACGAATAGAGATATCTTCTCCCACCAACCGTTGCAGTATTTCAGTCATCCGTTGCAATGGGATGATGCGCATGGCCTCCTTGACCAATTCACCGTAGCTGCCTTCCATCTGCTCCAGAAGATAGCGGGTTTCCTGCACACCAATAAAATCTTCAGCATACTCCCGCAACACATGTGACAAATGCCAGGTGATCACCTGAGACATCGACAAAACCGCCATTCCAGACTTAGCTAAACGTTCCTGATGTACTTCGGCTACCCACAAAGTAGGCTGATTAGGCAACAGAGGCTCTCCTTCCTCATAAGGGATAGCCAACAATTCCAACTGACTAACTGGTTCCTGCACCAGCAGATGCTCTGAACGCAGCCGACCACGGGCGACGGGTACCTCTTGTAGCTGGATCAAGTACTCTCCCTGCTTCATACCTTCATTAAAGCGTAAGTGGATACCTGGAAAGGGTACTCCCAAATCCAGATAGAGCGCGCGCCGTACCCGTATTAATTCATCGTTAAGCGAAATGGCTTCCAACTCAGCCTGTAATCCGGCATCCACATCAATAAGTAAAGGAACCGTCATCGCGAATTCCTCTTTCTCACCGAGTTTCCCGCCTTTGGCTTTACTGCCAACCTTAGGCTTAGATTTGGCTGCCGGGGCACCTGCTCCTTGGGCTAACAGGCTGGGAAGATCAGCTTGCTGACTAACGTTGGCTTGCCGCTGACGCTGGAACAGAAAATAACCTCCACCGGTCACCACCAGCGCAAGCATAAAAAAGATTAATGTCGGGAATCCGGGAATAAGGCCAAACAACACCAATAAAACACCACCAATCAGTAGCGCCTTTGGTTGAGCAACGATCTGTTCACCAATCTCATTACCCAAATCTGAGGAGTCTTCCGACGAAACCCGGGTAACAATGATACCCGCCGTGATGGCAATCAGCAGGGCTGGCACCTGAGAAACCATGCCATCACCTACGGTCAAAATGGCATAGAGCTGCAATGCATCAGACGCTGACATCCCTTTCTGGGTGACGCCTATGGTTATCCCCCCCAGAATGTTGACAAAGATGATAAGGAGACTGGCGATAGCATCACCCTTAACAAATTTCATCGCACCATCCATCGAACCAAACATCTGGCTCTCTTTCTCGATAATGCTGCGCCTCTCCCTGGCTTCATGGACATCGATGACTCCGGCACGCATATCTCCATCGATGCTCATCTGCTTACCAGGCATGGCATCAAGGGAAAAACGCGCGCTAACCTCAGCCACACGCTCTGAACCTTTGGTGATGACGATAAATTGTACGATGGTAATGATCAAAAAGATCACTATCCCCACGATCAGGTTTCCACCAACCACAAAATTACCAAAGGTATAAACAATCTTCCCGGCGTCAGCCTGCAAGAGGATCATCCGGGTGGTACTGATTGAAAGCGCCAGACGAAACAGGGTCGTTACCAGCAATACCGCAGGGAAAGCGGAAAACTGCAAGGGGGAGTTTATATAAACCGCCATCATCATTAGTACGACAGAGATGGTTATATTAATGGCGATAAGAATGTCCAGCAGGAAAGGAGGAAGTGGCAGAATCATCATGAAGACAACTGCCAGCAATAATATTGCCAGCATAATATCTTTGCGCTCGCCGATCCGGCTTAATAACTCAAGCCCGCGATTCATAGCACGGTCCCTTGAGAGAGATAACGCTGATAAGCGCTGCGTGCTTCTTCCAGGTTCCCTTCCTGTTGGCAGGCGCGGCTGACGCAAAGCCAAAGAGCTTCACTTTGTTCCCCCTGATCCCGTAAGAGAGCGCAATGTTCTTTTGCCACGCTCCCCTGTTGCAGTTTAAGTAATGAAACCACCAAAGCACGGCGTCCTTCCTGATGTTCAGGATGTAAAGCCAGCAATGCATCCAATAAAATACGGGCTCGGTCAGGGTGACCGTACTGGAGTTGAAGCCAGCCGAGCAGCAGCAAAGCACTTTGCTGTTTAGAACTAAGAGTCATGGTTATACCTTGTGCAACAGGTGCAGGGCCATCTGCAACAACTGTTCATCTTGATTCATCTTTTCCAGCAGGGAGACAGCATGCTGTACCCTGATGTCATCACCTTGTTGCAAGGTTGCACGCAAGCTACTGACAGCCTGACGGAAGTCATGGGGACGTAACAGAGAGTGAAACCCATCTTGTGGGCAAGCAAAGGCCAACAAAGCCTGATCAGCTTTATTGGCTGGATAAAGACGTGCAGAGTGAGTCTCAACGGATTGACCATCGGGCAATAACGCATAGCGATCAGGCAAGCCAACCCCTATCTCTTCCCGGCTGATCGCCGTCAGTTGCTCAATTCCTATATGGGCGGAGGCAATTCTACTCACGAAGCGAGCACCTCACGCTGTACTCTTAGCAAGGAGCGAAATGCCTGATGCAGCAAAGGCAACGTGATATGCCGTTCATCTAATGTCACAAACAACAACAGGCGGTCTTCCCCCAGCCAGCCACAACGCAAGGGCAGTTCTGGCCCCTGACCGCTAAAGGTGAGTAACATCGCCTTAACCATCGCGTCTCTCCCCTGATGCCAGGGAATTTCACGGGCCAGCCAAAGCGTTAATGATCCACCATAGCGCTCAATCTGTAACGTGCCAGAATATTCAAAATCGATTTGGATCAAGGGACTGGAAGCATCAGACATCTCCATACCCAAATCCTGACAAAACTGGAGCAATTGTGGCTCTATCCAGTTCATGATGCTCCCTCTCCTGACCACAATTCGTCTTCTTCCCTTTCAATTGCTGTATCAAGCGCCAGTTGACAAGAATTAAGCAGGTTTTGCCGCTGCTCTTCATCACTGAAAACTTCCACCGGAATCAATCGAATCAATCGCTTCAACTCCCGGTAGAAATGAATTTGAGTTTGGCTATTCTGCAATTCCAAAGCATGACCGAGCATTTCAACATCCCGCACATTGGCCCAGCGTTTCTCAATCAGAGAAACAACATCACCCATAAGGTCAGAAGGCTCGTATGCCATGATTTTCCCCCTTTACCACGCTTTGCCATAACTGCTCAACCTGAACCGACAAGCTGTTAAGCAGACGGAGCTTATGCATGTCACTCATCACACGTTCCAGCTTAATAGGATCAAGTTGTCGCGGTTGGCTGTCCAGATCAGCGCTCAGGGCTTTCATGATGAATCCTGTCACTTCCATCAGGGAGCTGCTCTTGAAATTGGCCTGGATATCTCGCCAGGCCGCTGACAGCCCTTGATAATCCATAACGGCATCACGATAGATGTTACGCAATGCCTGCAAATTACCAACTCCATCTCTGGCTGCTGCCGTGGCATCAGGCGTAATGCGGGCGCCTAACTCGATAGCAATACCTTGCTCTTGCGCTAAACGTGATAACTCCTGTTCAACCAATGTCAATATGGCCCGTGCCTCTGGCCTGCCGGCCAACGCATCACGGGCCTGACTCAACGCATAGAATTGTTCACTCACCTCTCCAGAGAAACTTTCCAGATAAGCCTGCAACTGAGCGATATTAGTCAGCTGACTGCTATTTAAATGAGAGATCAACGCCTTAACCTTTTGTTGACGCTCCAGATCCGGCACTTTCTGCAAGTATTCACCCACCAAAGTCTCAATTTCCCTCACCCTGGCATGTCCATCGCTAACTTTACGTCTGGAAAGCGGCATATCCTTGCGTTCCGAAAATGCAAAAGTAAGCTCTTCGGCTGCATCAGCAAAAGACTGGGATGCAGTAACCAGTACCACTTTCTCTCCCTGAAACTGACCGACCCTGGCCTGCTCCTGTTGTGCTGTAATCCCGGCATCAGGTTCTGACAAAGTTACCGAATGAAGATGATTCTGGATAATATCCATAGCCTATCCTGTCATATCAGAGTTAATAATGGACAAATTATAAAGATACCGTCCCGGTGCCTATGCCAAAATCAGTCGTGAATTTTTAGGCAAACTAAACCATTTTCTAAAAACTCCCGACTCAGGTTGCAATCCCTTACCCTTTCCCTTCTTTATAGTACTCGCAGCAGAGGTTATATAAACGATTATGAAGCTTTCCCTTGACCATATTCCCGGCCAAATGAGCCACGCTATTAATGAATGTCGACTAATTCAGATTCGCGGCAGGGTTACTCAAGTCACGGGTACATTACTTAAGGCTGTCATCCCCGGTGTGCGGATAGGTGAACTTTGTCATTTACGCAATCCCGACAATACGCTATCCCTCCTGGCAGAGGTGATTGGGTTCCAACAACACCAAGCCCTGTTGACACCACTTGGCGAAATGTTTGGCATCTCTTCAAATACTGAAGTGAGTCCAACCGGAGCCATGCATCAGGTTGGCGTAGGTGATTACCTGTTAGGACAAATCCTTGACGGACTGGGTAATCCATTTTCCGGCGGACAGTTGCCGGAACCACAAGCTTTGTATCCGGTTTATCGGGATGCTCCGGCCCCCATGAGCCGTAAACGGATTGAGCACCCGCTCTCACTCGGCGTGCGGGCTATTGACGGCTTGCTAACCTGTGGTGAAGGTCAGCGTATGGGAATTTTTGCCGCTGCGGGCGGTGGCAAAAGTACGCTGTTATCTACGTTAATTCGTAACGCCGAAGTTGATGTTACTGTGCTGGCACTCATCGGTGAACGTGGCCGCGAAGTGCGGGAATTTATCGAATCGGATCTGGGTGAAGAAGGGCTGAAACGTTCAGTACTGGTAGTCGCTACCTCAGATCGCCCAGCGATGGAGAGGGCTAAGGCAGGATTTGTGGCGACCTCAATCGCTGAATACTTCCGTGATCAAGGCAAACGTGTACTCCTGCTGATGGATTCCGTGACCCGTTTCGCCCGCGCGCAACGAGAAATAGGTCTGGCTGCCGGCGAACCGCCAACCCGACGAGGTTACCCACCGTCAGTCTTCGCGGCGTTACCACGGTTAATGGAACGTGCAGGTCAATCTGACAAAGGATCAATTACCGCCCTTTACACTGTATTGGTGGAAGGGGATGACATGACAGAACCCGTAGCGGATGAGACCCGCTCGATCCTTGATGGTCACATTATTTTGTCACGCAAGCTGGCTGCGGCTAACCATTATCCAGCTATTGATGTGTTACGTTCCGCCAGCAGGGTGATGAACCAGATTATCACTCCTGAACACCAGGCTCAGGCGGGTCTGTTACGTCATTGGCTGGCTAAATATGAAGAAGTTGAGCTGTTGTTACAGATCGGAGAATACAAGAAGGGGCAAGATCCCGTTGCCGACAATGCCATTGCACACATTGAAGCAATACGTAGCTGGTTGCGCCAAGGCACTCATGAAACAAGTGATTTGCCGCAAACTTTAGCGCTCTTACAGCAGATAACGAAACAATGATTGGCCGTTTACAACGCATAAAAGCACTACGTGTTGAACGCGTTGAACGACATTTGTCCCTGCAACAAATGAAACTTCAAACGGCTCATCAACACCATCAACAGGCCTTGCAAACCTTGCAAGATTACTGTCAATGGCGAATAGCAGAAGAGCAACGTCTTTTTGAACTGTGTCAAGGCCAACCCATTGACCGCAAAGGCCTTGAGCGCTGGCAACAACAAATTGCCCTGTTGCGAGAAAATGAAGCGCTGCTGGAAAAGAAAGTCGCTGAAATGACCGAAAAAGTGGAACTGGAACTCCGCCAATTACAAGAGTGTCAACGTGTATTGCACCACGCACGTCAGCAGCAGGAAAAATTTAACGAATTGGGTCGCCAGGAACAAGAAGCGATCCGCGCCCAAAGTGAATACCAGGAAGAGCTGGAACAAGAAGAGTTCCATCGCCAGGAAAGAGTGTAAAACAGAAGAGCATGAACCCACTGACAGCTATCGGCAAAAGTGTCCCCTCCCTCCCAACGTCCCCCGAAGCGGCGGACGCAGATTTGCAGCGCCGTTTCGAACTGGCTATCGCCACTCATACCAACAATACACGTCAATCAACAACAAGACGGGTGGACCAACTATTAACCGACTCGGCCACAAACAGCACAACAGCGGATCTACATGCCACGCATGACGAAAATGAGGAGCTTCCTCCATTTGCCTCCACACACCAGGCAACTGATGACCCGCATAAACACACATTACCACTGCCATGCCATAGCTCCTCTTCTTTTTCACATAAGAGAGAAGAGAACCAAGCTAACCTGGAGCAAAAAAAAGAGTCCCAGGAACATGATACAAGGGCAAACTCTCTGGCGACGCCTGACCTCCCAGTACACACTCCCAATCTTGAGCCGGCCAACATGACACCTGCGGTTGTGCCTCATCCATTACCAGGCCAATATGTACCCGCACAACCTCAAAATCAGAAGAAAAGCTTATTGGCCTCTGTTGATCGTCTCAATGAGATCGCTATCGAGATAAAAGAGTCTCTGTCAGCACCCGCTATCCTGGCGCGCCAGCCAGACCTGGCCCTCCCTGCCACTAACCTAAAACCGGTTGATATCATGTCCTCTGTTGTGGTCTATCCTGACACAGCCACTATTCCTGCACAGAAAGACGCAAACGATGAACCGATATATTATGCAGTGGCGCAAACAACGCCCGACATATCCAGATCTCAGCAAGATACACAAGAGCAAGACATACTTCCCCGCCAGCAGGCAGGCCTAGCTTTTCCTATTCCCCATGCTAATGAAATTAGCATCACGGAAAAAAAGGTCCTTACTGAAATCGAGACATACCATTTATTGGCATCAAAGCCAAAAGAGTCTGACCTTCAACCCTCCTATCCTGATGAATCAAACGGGAAAATGCCCTTCTTTCCACAAACACAGCTTCTGCCAGGCGAGCGCATACTGGCTACAATGCAAGCAACCTCAACCATTTCCCCTCTTTTGGAGATGTTGATCGATAAATTGAGTGTGGAAATCAGTATCGAACTAACACGGCAGCAACGTCCGCCAACATTACATCTGACACTCCCTAACTTGGGTGCTATTGAGATTCAACTAACCAATGAGAATGGCAAACTTCAAATAGAGATTTTGGCGAACCCGGCAGCCCAACAACAATTAAAGCAGGCACGCTTTGAGCTGCTTGAACGTCTACAGCTCCTTTATCCAACACAAACTGTCGAACTCTCTCTCCCGTCTCAAACAGATAGCGAGCACGGTTCACGCCAGAGTCGCAGCGTATATGAAGAATGGAAAAACGATGTATGAATAGCCTGACCCTACCCAAAGTCTCATTGGAAGAATTGACTCTGCGTCAAACCCTGAGCCATCATCAGCAACAATTTAACTGGGCTGATGGTCATCTCACTCTGGATATCGTTTCTCCTCCCCAAACGCTAGACAAGGTGCTGATCGCCCACTGGAAGGGGCATACTTTCTCTTTTTACTGCCATGCAACCGAGCTGGCTCTGTGGCTCGCCCCCGATCTACAACAAGCAGATCTGGCTTCACTCCCTCAGGATCTGCTGCTGGCACTGATGGAATACCAAAGCAAAGCACTACCCGATCTGTCATGGTCCGCGCTGCGAACCATGACAGACCTCTCTTTGTCAGCCTGCTTATTACTACGCCTTGAGCGGCCAGGTGCCACATTGCCACTCTGGTTACCAGAACCCTCGCCCTTACTTACCATATTGCCGAAACGTCAACCTGGCGAGTACTTGCCCATTCCATTACAACTTTCTCTGCAATGGGGGGCAATAAGCCTGACTTTAGACGAGTTTCACACCTTGGAACCAGGGGATGTGTTGCTACTGCCCCCGCAGCAACAACCAAATGCTCCTCTGTTAGCACATCTGGAAGGACGCCCTTGGGCCTACTTTAAATACCATGAACATAAACTGGAGTTAATCACTATGCACTCTCTCTCTCCTGACAGTCCTGACAGTACTCTGCCGGTAACGGACTTAAACAGCCTGGAGGTTCATGTCAGTTTCGAAGTTGGTCGTCAGACTCTGGATTTACATACGCTTACCAGTCTGCAACCCGGTTCATTGATCGATCTTGGTGTTCCGCCAGACGGTGAGGTACGTATTCTCGTCAATCAGAAATGCCTCGGTTCAGGGCGGTTAGTGGATATTCAGGGACGTTTGGGTGTAAGGGTTGAGCATCTCTTTGCGGAGAAACAATCATGATCCAACTACCAAACGAGTTGGATCTTATCATCGGGCTGGCCTTATTGGCTCTGCTCCCCTTTATTGCAGTCATGGCCACCTCTTTTCTCAAACTTGCAGTGGTATTTTCTTTGTTGCGTAACGCTCTGGGAGTACAACAAATCCCCCCCAATATGGCTATGTATGGATTAGCAATTATCCTCACCATCTATGTCATGGCCCCGGTGGGTTTCGCTACTCAAGATTATCTGCGCCAGAATGAAGTTTCATTCAGCAACGCAGAATCGGTAGAAAAATTTATGGAAGAAGGAATAGCACCTTACCGGAACTTTCTCAAACAACATATTAAGCCCAGTGAGCGCACCTTCTTTATTGATAGCACCCGACAGATTTGGCCAAGCCAATATGCAGACCGGCTGGAGCCAGATAGCCTGTTGATCCTGCTGCCAGCCTTTACAGTCAGTGAATTAACCCGAGCCTTTGAAATTGGGTTTCTTCTTTATCTGCCGTTCATTGCGATCGATCTCATTATTTCTAATATTCTGCTCGCGATGGGGATGATGATGGTTTCTCCCATGACCATCTCTCTTCCTTTCAAGTTACTGCTATTTGTCCTGCTTGATGGCTGGACACGCCTGACACACGGCCTTGTCATCAGTTATGGAGCCTGAATATGAGTAATGCTGATATTTTGCACTTCACCAGCCAATCTCTCTGGCTGGTGCTAATTCTTTCTCTGCCACCGGTACTGATGGCTGCCGCGGTGGGAACATTGGTCTCATTGATCCAAGCACTTACCCAAATACAAGAACAAACGCTGGGTTTTGTCATCAAATTAATTGCGGTCATTATTACCTTGTTCGCCACGGCTACCTGGCTTGGCAACGAGCTCTACAGCTTCGCCAACATGGCTTTTCTTAAGGTGCCACTGATCAAATGACCCTACCAGAGCTCCAGCAACAAATCCTTGCTTACACCCTGCTGTTACCCCGCATTATGAGCTGCTTTGTAATATTTCCTGTACTCAGCAAACAGATGCTGGGCGGTGGAATGATTCGCAACGGTGTGGCTTGCTCACTGGCTCTCTATGCTTACCCAACCGTAGCAGATACCCCCCTGCCGGCATTTGGTAGCCTGGAATTGACGCTGTTGCTCGGTAAGGAAGTCCTGCTTGGTCTGCTAATCGGCTTTATCGCTTCTATCCCATTTTGGGCCATGGAAGCCACCGGATTTATTATCGATAACCAACGGGGAGCAACCATGGCTTCGGTACTTAACCCATCTCTGGGAAGCCAAACTTCACCTACAGGTCTGCTATTGACTCAAACTCTGATTACGCTTTTTTTCTCCGGCGGCGCTTTCCTTAGTCTGCTTGGCGCCCTATTTCAGAGTTACAACAGTTGGCCGGTGGCTCAGTTTTTCCCCCACATTACCAGCCAATGGATCAGTTTTTTCTACGGCCAATTCAGCTATCTGTTGCAACTTTGCGCCCTGATGGCAGCCCCTTTATTAATTGCCATGTTTCTGGCCGAGTTCGGGCTGGCACTGATTAGCCGTTTCGCTCCATCTCTCAATGTTTTCGTATTGGCGATGCCAATCAAGAGTGCAATTGCCAGTCTGTTACTGGTTATCTATATCCGATTACTGATGCATCATGCTTATGATAAGGTGTTGTTAACGCTCTCTCCTGTGCGCATGTTAATTCCTGTCCTGGAGGCGCTATGAGTGGAGAAAAAACTGAACAGCCTACTCCCAAAAAACTCAGAGATGCCCGTAAGAAGGGCCAGGTAACCAAAAGCAACGAAGTAGTATCGACCTCCTTAATCCTGGGACTGATCGGTATGATAATAGTCATGTCCGAATACTATTTGGAACATCTGAGTAAATTGATGCTGATCCCGGCTAGTCTGCTGGAGAAACCCTTTCCCCAGGCCTTCAATCATGTCGTTGAAAACCTGATGCAGGAGCTGGTTTACCTCTGCCTGCCAATTCTGTGCGTTTCCGCTTTGTTATCGTTAGCATCACACCTTGCCCAATACGGCTTCCTGTTGAGTGGGAATTCCATCAAGCCTGACATCAAAAAGATCAATCCTATTGAAGGGGCCAAAAGAATCTTCTCTATCAAGAGTCTGATGGAATTCGTCAAATCAATACTCAAAGTGACGCTGCTCTGTATCCTGGTCTGGGTTACCCTGGAAGGTAATCTACAGGCGCTGCTGTACCTGCCGGAGTGTGGAACAAGATGTATTATCCCTGTGCTCGGTATGATGTTAACTCAGTTAATGACCGTATGTGGTATCGGGTTTATCGTGATTTCTATTGCCGATTATGCCTTCGAACACTACCAACATATCAAGAAGCTCAGAATGAGCAAAGACGAGATTAAGCGCGAATATAAAGAGAGTGAAGGCAGCCCGGAGATCAAAAGCAAGCGACGCCAATTTCACCAGGAATTACAATCAAGCAATATGCGCGCCAGCGTCAAAAATTCATCAGTGATCGTTGCCAACCCAACTCATATTGCCGTCGGTATCCGCTACAAGAAAGGAGAGACTCCTTTACCTCTTATTACGCTTAAGTTCACCGATGCGCAAGCCCTGCAAGTCCGGCGTATTGCCGAAGAGGAAGGTATTCCAGTATTACAGCGAATTCCTCTCGCACGGGCACTTTATCAGGATGGCCTCATCGATAACTATATCCCTGCTGATCTCATTCAAGCCACCGCAGAAGTTTTACGCTGGCTGGAACAGTGGCAAGATCGCTCTCCTGAGCCGTAATCTACCCTCAAATAGCGCTTCTTTAGGTGTAAAATGCACTATATTGACCGCTCTGTAAGTCAATGTTCGCTATGTGTCGATCATTCCCAGCGGCTCAGTATTTAAAATTTATTCAGTTTATAACGCATTGAACCACCTTTACGAAGCAACTTGATAAAAACTCGACTCAGGTTCACTTCTTAATTCATTGCGACCAAACCACATAATTACAACAAATTTAAGATAAATAAAGATGACTACTGATAGCTCAGTGTTCCTTAAACGATATTATAATAAACAATCCAATTCAGTTAGATTGATTCTTTCTTTTTATCGATTGATAAAATCGTTCAAACCAGATTTGAATTTCTTATCAAGTGATCTACTATTATGCAAGTATGCGAGGGTTATTTGAGCTATTAGATCTTGTTGTACACTGACTTCTGCGCTTTTTAATCAATTAATACTCAGATGATCATGACAATAATTGACGTATTTTGAATCATCCATACATTATCTGAATAAAAAGGAGAAAACTAATAATTGAGACAAAATAAAAAGCCCAACTTATGACTCAGAATGAGGAATCTACAGGCAATCTTTACTATGTAAAAAAATTGAGCGCTTTTCATCTGTCATTTATAAAATGTGAGAATAATACTATTATTCAGATCGAGAACATTAATATGCCACCAGAAGAAAAACCGTTTTAATTAAAAGGCCTTATAACTCGCTATCCCGTTAAACACATAAAACTATTCTTCCTGTCTATTGCAGGTAGTAAAACCAAAGAAAACATATATTTAATATCAATAAGAATAACGTAATTTATATTTTTTTAAGACAACACCAATAGATCCAGGACAATAAAATGAACGGCATCACAACATCAGGGAAGGGAATGGATATCACTCTGTTCCAGCGTAGCATGCCTGCCTTCAACGTTATAGAGCATCATCAGGAAGGGATATATATCCTGCTCGAAGGTGAGATGACATGGCAGGACAGTACCAATACTTACAATCTCTCTCATAATGAACTGCTTTTTGTTCGTCGTGGCAGTTACGCAGCAAAAACGCGTAGTGATACCTGCAAGCTACTCTGGTTACCGTTAAGTACCACTTTCCTTCACGGTTTTCTGCAACGTTTTGGTACTCTGCTCAGCGAAGTCGAGCGACATAATGTGCCAACACCCGAGTTGATTGCATTTACCTCATCTCCGCTATTATCCCAGAGTGTTAGTGGGCTGGTCGATCTATTGGCTCATGATTACCCCCCAGCCTTGGGTCAATTAAGAACGGAAGAATTGCTATTGTTAATGTCTTTTGAGGAACAAGGGATTTTGCTCATGTCAGTATTACGACAACTGAGCAACCGCCAGGTAGAACGTTTACAGAGCTTTATGGAAAATCACTACCTCAAAGAATGGAAACTTAGCGAATTCGCTAAAGAATTCGGCATGGGATTAACCACTTTCAAAGAGCTATTCCGCTCCGTATACGGCATATCACCACGAGCCTGGATCAGTGAGCGCCGTATTCTTTATGCACATCAGCTACTACTCAATAGTGAGATGAGTATTGTTGATATCTCAATGGAAGCCGGATTCTCCAGCCAATCCTATTTTACTCAAAGCTATCGGAGACGCTTTGATTGCACCCCCAGTCGTGCCAGATATGGCAAAGAGTAACGATTGGCTAAAATAATCTGACGTTTTTTACAAGTTAACCATTGGCCTGACAGATAAAATAAGGCCATTCCTAATCTAATCGACAAGAGTGACTAGCAGCAAGATGAGCATAGCATGAGCCAGCAAGACCATAATCAGACTCGAACCAGCATGTTTCTCGGCCGCAAGATCTCTGTCATGCAGTCTGGGATTCCGCGCCGAGAACAGTTGCTCGGAAAATTACCGTCTATTCAGTACCAGAATAGAGACATTATCAATAACCAACAGTTTGTTCTGTTAAAACGCCTTTTGCCCAGACATCTTCTGGAAAGCTTAATGAAATCTGTTTGGTTTGGCAGACGGCTAAATTGTGGGCAAGCTTTGAAACGTAATGACCTGCAACAGCTAATCAGAGCGGCGGCAAAATCAGAATGTGACTGGAACACGGTACTGGGTGACCACATTAACTTGGCCGACAGGCATCTTTTACAGCATTGGGTACTACAGCCACTATTTGATTGGTGGCTCCGCCTGCTAGAACCAGAGATAGAACTCTGGTTCATCGAACTTGATCAGTTGCAGATTCAAGAACGGCAACTGCGTGCTAAGGCGCACTTTTGGCAACAGGTTGAAAACGTATCATCTCAATGCCGGGAACAACACTATCAAGAGGTTATATCCTTGCAAACAGCGCTCAACCAACGCAAGCAACTATTAGAAAAACTGCTGTTGACAGCGGAAAACCAGGCCCATGAAGCATGGCCCAACTGGTTTACCGGTCTGGATGCACTCCAGACCGACGACAATTTGACAGTTTTCACCCCGGTTCCTGAAGTGCTGTCTCCCTGCTGGACATGGTTGACCGCTTTAAAGTACGACACAGAAGCTGCTATCCACTTGCAACAATGGCTCTGTTCTCGTGCCCTGTGCTTGCCACAGGACAGTTTTTATTGGCAATCGACGACGACCTAATCATTAGAGGAAACATGCAAACTCTACTCAATCATTTGGCCAGTCGCTTGGGCCAGAAACCTTTTGTTTCCGACGGACAAGGGCATTACCATTTGCACATTGATAACTACAACCTGTTTCTTCGCCAACAAGGAACTGAACTTGTGTTATCCAGCCCTCTAAACTGGCGCCATAACCCAAAAGATCCATCAGGCACTGAACAACTGAAGACACTGCTGCAACAAGTCACTCGTTGGGGACGCCATGCTCCCCACGCACTGACCCTGGATGAATCAGAGAATCTTATTCTGGAGGCTCGCCTTGATCCTGACAGCCTGGATGTTCAAATCCTGGAACAGATGCTAACTATGCATGTCGATTTACTGGGACAAATTATGGAATTATTATCGGAAACGCAATCTTCCCCTCAATGGAAACAAGTAATATGGCAGCCATGAAACAGTTCCAACGGCTGTGCCGTTCCTTACTGTTGTCGTTGAGTATCAGTAGCGTGATGCTCTCTTCGGCTTTTAGCCAGGATCTGGATTGGCTGCCCATGCCTTATGACTATCTGGCAAAAGGAGAAAGCTTGCGGGATGTGCTGGTTAATTTCGGTGCTAACTATGACGCATCAGTGGTTGTCAGCGATAAGGTGACCGATCAGGTTAACGGCCATTTTGAACAAGATGGCCCTCAGGAATTCCTGCAACATTTATCCTCTCTCTATAACCTGGTCTGGTATTACGATGGGAGTGTGCTTTATGTATTCAAAAACAGCGAAATACAATCGCGTCTCCTTAAGCTTGAACAAACCAACGCAACAGAGCTACAGCAAGCCATGAAACGTTCCGGTATTTGGGAACCGCGCTTTGGCTGGCGTCCAGATGCAGGTAACCAACTGGTGTACGTATCAGGCCCTCCCCGCTATCTTGAACTGGTCGATCAGACTGCGTCCGCACTGGAACAGCAATCACTGCTGCGTAGCGAAAAAACCGGAGCGTTAACAGTAGAAATTTTCCCTCTAAAATACGCTTCAGTTACAGACCGTCAGATCCAGTATCGTGATAGCAATATTGAAGCGCCTGGTATTGCCACTATTCTCTCCCGCCTGCTCAGCGATGCCAATGTGACGACTGTCACTGGTGAAACAGCATCGACTATGGGCGGAAACCATTCAAGCCGTGCTGTTGTACAGGCAGAACCGTCCCTAAACGCAATCATTGTACGTGACACCCCGGAAAGGATGTCCATGTACGCACATTTAATCAACGCACTGGACAAACCCTCTGCGCGTATTGAAGTTGCACTTTCCATCGTCGACATCAACGCCGACAACCTTTCTGAACTGGGTGTCGACTGGCAGGTAGGCATCAATACCGGACCTCGCCATCTTATCGATATCACCACTACCAGGGAGAAAAAGGAAAAAGGAGAGAGCATCGGTTCAGCAGCACTGGGTAGCTTAGTTGATCGCCGTGGCCTGGATTACCTACTGGCAAAAATAACCCTGTTAGAGAGTAAAGGCAGTGCTCAGGTTGTCTCCCGCCCGACACTTTTAACTCAGGAGAATACTCAAGCAGTCATTGACCACAATGAAACCTATTACGTAAAAGTTAATGGTGAACGAGTTGCCGAGCTTAAAAGCCTCACCTATGGCACGATGCTGCGCATGACTCCCAGAGTCATCCAAATCGGAGATTCCCCTGAAATCAGTTTGAGTCTGCACATTGAAGATGGTAACCAGAAACCCAACAGTTCAGGCCTGGATGGCATTCCTACCATCAGCCGAACCATTGTCGATACCGTTGCCCGGGTTGGGCATGGGCAAAGCTTACTGATCGGCGGCATCTACCGTGACGAGATGAGTGAAACCCAGCGCAAAGTGCCATTTTTAGGCGATATCCCCTACTTGGGTGTTTTGTTCCGCAGTACCACTGAACAAGTTCGACGCTCAGTACGACTATTTATTATTGAGCCACGGCTGATTGATGATGGGATAGCTCATTATCTGGCTCTTGGCAACGGACAAGATCTACGTCATCGGTTACTGGCAACACAAGATCTCTCTAATCAGAGCGTTTCTCTGAGTAAAGTACTGGCCGGCGCACAATGCCAATCTTTATCCCCGGCCCGCCAAGCACAGGAAACACTACGGCAAGCAGGTAAAAGCTCATTTTTGGCCTCATGCCGAATGGGCAAGACTTATGGATGGCGAGTCATTGAGCAACAATGTTCACTTAAGGATACCTGGTGTGTTCGTGCGCAAGATAAGGCGAGCAGATGAGTTGGAAAATTCGCTTCTACCGTGGACTGAATAAAAGTATTGAGGTCAATTTAGCTGAAGGACGTTTAGCCATCGGTTCGGACCCCTTACAGGCAGATATCGTTCTGGTGGATGAAGATGTTGCCCCTGTACACCTCGTCTTAGAAGTAGAATCAGACTCAATCCGCCTGTTGGAATGGGCCGGTGAAGCAGTACCAAGTCAGAATGGTGAACCCCTGTCACCGGGGGTTTCACTGCAAGCATTGGCTCGCCAAGAGGCGGGGCCGTTACTATGGGCTTTCTGTGACCAACAACAGACATTCCCAAATCAACTCGCTGAACCGGCGGTAACACCACACCAGCGCCCTGCCCGGCAAAATCGTAGCCGGGCTGCCGGCGGGATGCTGATACTCTGTCTGGTACTGGCACTCGGCTTTCTGGCGCTGCTTGGGCATGAAGGGTGGCAAAGGCATAACCCATCCCATGGTATGGCCGAACAGGAACTGCGCCGTTTCCTTAATGACGATTCAGCCTATCGTCAGGTTAGTGTACAAATGATGCCCAATAATGAGTCGTTGCTGCTCAAGGGTTACGTGAACTTCAACCACCAACGATTGGCACTGCAACAGTATCTTGATACTCACTCCCTCAATTATCGGCTGGAGTTACGTACCATGGAGGAATTACGTCAGGGAGTGGATTTCATTTTACAAAAATTAGGTTATACCCAGGTCCAGAGCGGCGATGGCAAACTACCCGGTTGGATCCGCCTTACAGGAGAATTAACTGATCCTGATCAGCAATGGAATGACATTGAGTCACTGCTCAAACGTGATGTTCCGGGCTTACTTGGTATAGAAAACCAGACGCGGCTAACCGGTGGTCATCTCAAACGACTGGATATGTTATTGGCTAAACATGATTTACCCAACTCGCTGACTTACCAGGATAAAAGCGATCGTATCGAGTTCACAGGTCAATTGGATGAACTCCAGACTCATAATTTCTACCGCTTACAGCAAGTATTTAAGCAAGAATTCGGCAACCGACCAACACTGGTATTGCTGAATAACAACCGGCTCTCCCGCAATGATGAACTCAATTTCGACGTCCGAGCGGTTTCTCTGGGACGTGTACCTTACGTGATACTAAAAAATAACCTGCGTTATCCCGTCGGAGCAACAACAGAAAATGGTTTGAGGATCGAAGCTATCCGTCGAGATGCCATTGTTATTATCAAAGGTGAGCAGCAATTTATCGTCAAACTTAACAGGAGCCCAACTTTATGATGACATCCTTGGAAGCACGACTGTTCGGTGCTGATCCCGCTTATGTCAACGAAATTCAACACCGCCTCTCTCAGGCGCTGAACGATATTAAACAACGCCTGAGACGTGGTGGTTCTGTACAAGAATACCAACAATGGCAGCAGGAGGCTGACGCCCTCCAAGCTGCAATCACAATACTTAACACAACAGAAGGAGGCCATCATGGCCCAGATTTTTAGTTCCGCAACAACAGTTAATACACTTGATAAGGTTGCTGCTCAACTTAAGACCCAAGCTGATACAGCCAACAGCGACGTTAATGATGCAATCGTCGAACTCAACAAAGGTCCGGATAACCCTGCCGTGTTGGCAGATTTACAACACAAAATCAACAAGTGGTCAGTCATCTACAACATTAACTCCACTGTCACCCGGTCCATGAAGGACCTGATGCAGGGTATATTACAGAAGATCTAATCATGACACGTTCACTCAAAGGGCTACTGGCAGATATTGCTCTGGTTGGAAGCGGCCACCACTGCCATGACGAAGCCAATATTATTGCCGACTGGCTAATGTTAAACGAGGAGGGGCAAGAAGCAGGAAACCTGATTCGGCTCTCTTCTCTGACGAACCAAGGCAAATATCAACAGGCTCTGGATTTTGGCCGGGATCTTCCCTGGCCCAGTCTGGAACCCTGGTTGGCTTTGTGTGAATGGCGTCTGGGACTGGCATCAGCCCTGGAGCAAAGACTGACGCGAATGGCGGGCAGTGACGACCCGCAATTGTTGTCTTTTGTTGACGGTATGCGTGAGCAACTGACTCATGAATAGGATCGAAGGATCATCCTACAACATACCGTCGCAACCAACAGCACAGCCTTCGGTCAGCGTTGTGCACAAGCACGACTTTGAACAGGCACTCGAACTCATGCCTGATCAACAGACGCTGAAAGAGAGGCAACAACGCTGGATACGGGGGGAATCTCTGGAGGAAGTTTTAGGTGACTTCGATCCGGCGACCCAGCGAAAAATCGCCTGGCAGTGGTATCAGACCTTATCAACTGATAGCCAGCCCTCCCAACGTGCTCAGTTAGAGGGCAAACTTATTGCCCCGGTACAAGAACATCTGTGGTCGCAGTTCGGTGGCCTGACATTACCCGTCAAGCCACAACTGGATTTGCCAGAACTCAGAGCGATCATTCGTGAATTCGCGCCCACAGGTCGACAACAGGAAACTGTCCTTCTCAAGGTACTCGGCGAGATTAAATCTCTAGACGGTAACGAGTACCTGAGTGACCTAATCCGACGTGAGTTGCAGACACTTATCCCCCGTAACGGTATGGTGGATAACCTGATACGAAACTCACACAAACTCGATTTGGAGGAATAATGGACCTGCCACAAATAAGCGAGACACTGATAACCAGCCTGGATGAACTCAACACACCTCAGGCCAGTGCCGAAAATGTTGCACATTTTGAAATGGCTATGTCCAATCAAGATCAGGGACTTGGAAACAACCTGATCAGCGAACTGGGCCAGTATAGACAACAACTTACTCAGGCTAAACAAGATCTGGAAGCACAGCTGGCAGTCCCCGGCAGTGATCCCAATAGCCTGATGCAAATGCAATGGTCTCTAATGCGGATCACCCTGCAAGAAGAGCTGATTGCCAAAACAGTAGGACGATTGAATCAAAACGTTGAAACCCTAATGAAAGCCCAGTGAGGAGCCGTGAAGAAACACTCTATAATCTGCATCCTGTTAGCCGTCTTCATGCTAACAGGATGTAAAATCGAACTCTATACTGGAGTTAGCCAAAAAGAAGGCAACGAAATGCTGGCCTTGCTCAGGGAAGCAGGAATTTCCTCTGATAAGCAACCAGACAAAGATGACAATATCAAACTATTAGTCGAAGAATCTGATGTCGCACAAGCTGTTGAGGTGCTCAAACGTAAAGGATATCCACGGGAGAATTTCTCCTCTTTACAGGATGTCTTCCCTAAAGACGGCCTTATCTCCTCACCGGTAGAAGAACGGGCACGGCTCAACTTCGCCAAAGCGCAGGAAATTGCCCGAACGCTTTCTGAGATTGATGGCGTACTCGTAGCACGGGTACATGTGGTCTTGCCGGAGGAACAAGACAGACTGGGTAAGAAGTTATCGCCGGCCTCTTCTTCTGTGTTTATCAAACACGCAGCCGACGTTCAACTCGATACTTATATTCCCCAGATAAAGCAACTGGTCAATAACAGCATCGAAGGACTGAGTTATGACCGCATTAGCGTCGTATTAGTCCCTGCGGCGGGCGTACGCCAGGTACCGTTAGCACCTCGCTATTCCACGCTATTCTCTATCCAGGTTACTGAAGAATCACAAAGCCGCCTGATCGGAATTCTGGTTTCATTATTAGCCTTGTTATTCATCAGCAATCTGGCTCAGTTCCTGTGGCACCGAAGCAGGATGCAATAATGGTAACAGCACTAACGCCCTACCAATTTCGGTTTTGCCCTGCCAGTTATATTCATGCGGACCATCTATCACCAGATTGGCTTTCAGTCTTGTCCTCCCTTCCTGAATGGCGTAGCTCTCCCAGAGTCAATGGGCTACTGTTGACTCAATTTGACCTGAATGTGGATTATGAGTTACCCGCCAGATTGGGAAACATTGCCTTGCTGGAGCAATCATACTTAGAACAACTTCTTACCTGGCTGGGAGCCTTACTTCACGGGCAAGCTATTCGCCATTGCCTGTTGGCGGCAGAACTTCGCCATTTACATGACGCGCTTGGGAGAGAGGGGCATCACTTTTGCTTAAAGTACCTCGACATCATTATCGGCAACTGGCCGACTGGTTGGCAACGTTCATTGCCACCAGAAATCAATGCGAACTATTTTCGTACCTGTGCCTTACAGTTTTGGCTAATGGCTATGGAACCACTCCCTGCCGATTTCGCCAAACGCCTGAGCTTGCGGCTTCCCCCTCATGACCATTCCCCGGCCTGGCCTGTCAGCCAGGCAGAACGACCACTGGCACAGGCATTGTGTCTCAAATTGGCTAAACAAGTGAATACAGAATGTTACCTTTTATTAAAATAACAAAAGAACATCTTCAATTTTCTCCTGAACTTCTGATATTGCGTAAAGCAGACTATCAAACCTGCCTCAGCGCCCAGTCTCTGCTTGATGCCGCCCAGATCCAGGCTCAGGAAATTGAACGTGAAGCTCAGACCGTTTATGAGCAACAAAAAGAGTTAGGTTGGCAGGCCGGTATTGATGCTGCCCGCGCAGAACAAGCCAATTTGATTCACCAAACCCAGCTCCAGTGTCAGCAATATTACCGACAAATCGAGCAGCAAATGAGCAATGTAGTATTACAAGCTGTTCGTAAGATCCTGAAGAATTATGACCAAGTTTCCCTTACCTTACAGGTGGTTCGTGAAGCCCTTTCATTAGTCAGCAACCAAAAGCAAGTCATCCTACGGGTTAATCCTGAACAGGCCGCAACAGTACGCGAACAGATATCCCGGGTACATAAAGACTTTCCTGAGATCGGTTACTTAGAAGTCACGGCGGATGATCGCCTCGATCAGGGCGGCTGCATTCTGGAAACAGAAGTCGGGATCATTGATGCCAGCTTAGATAGCCAACTCGACGCACTCATGTCCGCTATTAATAATCAATGGCAGAGTTGACTATTTCGCCACCCAAATGGATAAAAAAACAGACATTCCTGACGTAATAACCAGGGAATTCGTTATTTCTGCAACATCTATAAAAAAGAGAGTTGGAACCTTTCTGGAATGAGAGTCTTACAACATTCCAGATATACAACTTGTTTTCGACGGAAAGTGAAAATTTCTTCTGCCGTTATTAATATTCTCTATTTCGACAAAACATTATGATTCACTCTATCTGATATCCAGGTTCATATTCCCTGGAATAATCCCGCAAAAAACTATTCAAGGAGTAACCATTGTCTCCCATCTCAGGTATTAATCACCAAAGAATATTTCCTACCCAACAACTCGACACCACAGCCGTTAATCAGCCACAGGGAGAACTCTCTGGTCGCTCCCTGAAAGTCGCTTCACCCAGACCTAGGTTGCTGGAACGCCTCTCGGCCACGATCCAACGCAACCTGCCGGGCCACTCTATGCTCGATCGCCAGCTGACAACCGATGGCAAGAAAAACCAGGAAAGCCGCTTCGCTTTCAGTATGATAATGGACCGAATCATTCACTTTGCGGTCAGCACTAAGCTGGGGAGCGTCCGAGATTCCGCGGGTAAGCATGGCGGAGAAGTCACCTTCAAATTTGCCCAGACCAAAGGTGCCTTTCTGGACCAAATCATGAAACACAAAGACACCGCTGGCGGTGTTTGTGAATCCATATCCGCCCACTGGATAAGTGCCCATGCCAAAGGTGAGAGCGTCTTTGACCAACTCTATGTTGGGGGTCAGAAAGGTCAGTTCCATATCGACTCTCTGGTTTCCATCAAACAATTACAGATGGATGGCATAGCCCAGGGTGCCGATCAAGACACAATGACCGAATCCTGGCTCAGTGAAAACGGCATCCAACCCCGCATGAAAACGATAACCTATCAAAGCGCCAACGGACCAATTGATTACAAGAATCCAATCGAAATCAATGGTCAGACCGGCAGCAATGGCACAGAAGACCTGCTAAACGCCATCCTGGATACAGGCGATCAGGGTTCTAGCTACAAGAAGATCGGTTTTTCAGGGCAGATGGCTGGACACACAGTAGCAGCCTATGTAGATGACCAAAAAGGGGTCACTTTCTTCGATCCTAACTTCGGCGAGTTCAACTTCCCGGATAAAACCTCATTCTCCAACTGGTTCACCCAGGATTTCTGGCCCAAATCCATGTACAACATGGAAATCGGCCTGGGACAACATTTCCAAGTTCTTAACTACGAGCCTAAAACACAATGACACACGACTACCACCAACTAATAGAAACCCTGTTCTCCAAACTTGACCTCCCTGCGTCCCCTACCGACGATGACATATACACTTTGGAGGTCAACGGACGTTTTCAGGTACTGATTGGCTGCTATCACGATGATTGGCTACAGTTGTTCTGTGAATTAGGCTCCGAAGTTAGCCGCTCTAACAACCTTTTTGGACAACATTGGCCCGCCCATGTCCAGGGCGATCTGGATGGACAAGCAATCCTGTGGTCACAACGCCCTCTGTCCGAGGTAGATGTGGTTGAACTACAGGCTTGGTTAGAGCGTTTCATTGATGACATTGAGCAGCGCCTTGCACCTGACACTCAGCAACCTCAAGATCTGCCCCCTCCTTCCCTGATGCGGGTCTGAAAAGGGACGACTATCGAGCTATAAGCGCAATGAAGGCCTCAAGATTTAGCGCCCTTTGTAAGATAATCCGGTATACATTTCTTATGCCGGATTTTTTCTATACAAACAGGGAATAATAGCATGTAACATTTTGGCGAATACACATGCGAAAAACCCGCAATTAAGCGGGTTTTTACTATTAACAACTTTAACTGCTCAGGCTCTCACCTTCATCGCTATCGTAAAGCCGTTAATGGATTTAAGCATTTAAGTTAAATCAAGATAATACGATAACATTTACCGCTGATGGACCTTTAGCACCATTCTCGATAGAGAATGAAACTTCCTGTCCTTCTTCCAGCGTTTTGAAATTATTGCTCTGAATTGCAGAATAATGAACAAAAACGTCTTTGCTACCATCTTTCGGAGAAATAAAGCCAAAACCTTTATCGTTATTAAACCATTTTACTGAACCAGTCATTGCATTAGACATAGAATTTTCCTTTAATTTTATTTAAGTTGCCATAAGGCATATTAGGTCTGTTTTTCAGTTTTACTTATGGGTACTAATTAGAAGGAATTCGCAATGAAGTGGTATCGTGGATAACGCTAAATGGTGAACTGCTTTAACTTGCTTTTCATAAAGTAGGTCTGTACTTCCAAACCAGTGACGCTATTAACTCACATTTAATGGCATTTGGCAAATTTTAATTTCATTTATTTTTTTCTATTTGATGCTTCCCTTTTCCCAAATTGCTGATTTGCCCATACTGCATAGCATCACCAATGCTATAACTGACTAATTATAAAAAGTTATTATCCTAAAACCATATTTGGAATGCCGGAAATTGGGTGAATCACTTAACAAACCTACTGGAACTGAAACGTACACTGTCCACACGCTTTTACAACCATTTAACAACATATAGCAGCATTAGCGCACCCATTACGTTAATAACACCGACTGAACTCACTATAATGCCAATGTATTCTGCTATTTTGCATTTGAGCTCACCTCAGAAATTCGATTGAATATCCACAGAAACGTGGCCTTGTCTTGCAAATCCGGTAAAAATTTGGCTATGGTATTAATGTAGCCATTTATTCATGCTTGGAATGCTAAAGGTAATATTCCAGAGCTGAGTAACATAGGCCACAATTTCATGTGTGTGATGGAAAAGATTTTTAGATAAGTGGTTGATTAAAAAGTCAGTTTGCTCTCGAGAAAATAAACTATCAGACCCCCCATTATCAGATTGAAGTTTACCTTGATTGAGGTAATCACTGATATGACGGTCAACGGTGGTCTGATGGAGTCGCAATGCCTGGGCTATCATCACGGAACTCCACCCTTCAGAAGCCAGAAGGATAGCTTTTATTCTGTCTCGTACTTGGCCATCACGAGTGGTGTCGTGAAGACGTTCAAGTTTGATTTTTTGTTCTGATGTAATAAATATTTTCATAGCGAGGATAATGATCTCCATTTCGGATAAAATCAAGCATCTTCAATGATTACGGGTATAAATGCAGATCTTCCTAACCAAGAGGGAATACCTTTCAACCTCGGAGCTGGAACACCTGAATTAAAAATCATGTCCGCAGATGGTAGCAATTACCCGCTTAAGCTTGACAATAAAGAATATCCTCAAGGTCTATTCAATTTCATGACCAAAGAAGGTCAGAATACAGGAAAGGTTGTGATTGACGTCGCCCCACAAGACGCTAATGTGTATGGCCTTAACACAATATTTCGTCAAAATCTTATCGCACGCGATGGAGAAGTACTAAGCGCTGGAGATCAGATGAAATATTTTAATTTTAGTTATGGAATAAAAAACCGTAGAGATCATAATTATGGTGAAGCAATGCCCATCTTTATGAAAGTTGGCACTATAACTATATCTCTCAACAATCCCTAATCTGCAATGACCTCAAGCAACGGATACATAAAACTCTGAATGGATTCTTTCCAAATTAAGAGGTTATTCCAGTAGACGTCATTGTCGCAGACGGCTCTTGTGAATAAATAGTGAATATGGACAACACGCAGAGATTGGGAAAGGAAATATTAGAAATTCTGTGTCATTTCAGTAAATTCGCTAAAAAAGGAAATGACACATGCTCCAACTTTTTAACAAACCAGTACATCACCAGCTCCATTTAGCTAAAACAAAGAAAACTCATTAGAATCTTTTCACATTTATCCGTTTTGCCCCTTGCTCGCACCCTGCAACAATTTATACTCAAAATAACGGTATTTCTGTCACATAGAACCTGTTATCTCTGATTTTCTGGTTTCTATGCTCTCAGACTTATCAATTTTATCACAAAATATTAACAAGTTATCACTATATACTCTGCCAGGAAAAGTGCTCATGTAGGTTATGCTAATAATCTCTTTAGCTATACTTATCATTTACTATCTGATTGAGTAGAAGGAAGGGATACCCTATAGGAAAATATAAAAATGAAAAAATTAATCGTTCTAACCCAAAAAGCGCCTTCTCCCCTCCCTGAAAAACAGGATTTCCCAGAGGCTAACTGATGAAAAATAAACTCATTAGCATACAGCAAACCGCCGAGCATTTTTATGATGGAATGACCATCATGGTAGGCGGCTTTATAGGCGTAGGTACACCTCCTGGTTTAATCACCGCATTACTCAATTCCAGTGTAAAAGATCTGACGCTGATTGCTAACGATACTGGCCGTGTCGACTTTGGCATCGGCCCTCTTATCGTTAATAACAGAGTGAAAAAAGTTATCACCTCGCATATTGGCACTAATCTGGAAACTGGACGCCAAATGATTGCTGGAGAAATAGAGGTGGAACTGGTTCCTCTAGGCACGTTGATTGAACGCATTCGCTGCGGCGGAGCAGGTTTGGGCGGATTCCTGACTCCTACCGGCGTGGGTACTTTTGTAGAAGCCGGAAAACAAAAAATAACCCTCAACAGAACAGACTACCTGCTGGAACTCCCACTGCGTGCTGATCTGGCGTTGATTCAGGCCCATCTTTCCGATCATCAGGGCAACCTGACTTATCAGTTAAGCGCCCGTAATTTTAACCCCGTGATCGCTCTGGCTGCGGATATCACGATTGCCGAGCCGGATGCATTGGTTGAAGTGGGTGAGATTGCACCGGACTGCGTTATGACACCTGGCGCACTGATCGACTACATTGTTTATCCGAGAGGAAATTCATAATGAACACCAAACAACTTATTGCCCATCGTATTGCACTTGAGCTACAAGACGGCGATGTTGTTAACCTCGGCATCGGTATTCCCACACTAGTCGCGAACTATCTGCCCGATAACATTCATATTACCCTACAATCAGAAAACGGCTTTCTGGGCCTTGGCCCCGTTACAGAACCCCATCCGAATCTGGTCAATGCCGGAGGAAAAGCCTGTGGCATCCTGCCCGGTGCCGCCATGTTTGACAGTGCATTCTCTTTTGCTTTAATACGCGGTGGTCACATAGATGCTTGTGTGCTAGGTGCTCTGCAAGTCGACCAACATGCCAACTTAGCCAGTTGGATGATACCGGGAAAAATGGTGCTCGGTATGGGGGGAGCGATGGATCTCGTTACGGGTGCCCGCAAAGTGATTATTGCAATGGAACACTGTACCAAAGACGGATCCGCAAAGATCCTCAAGCAATGTACCCTGCCGCTAACTGCCGTCAACAAAGTCAAGATGATTGTCACCGAACTGGCCGTCTTCTACTTTGAACAGGGGCAGCTAATCCTGAAAGAACATGCGCCAGGTATCACACTAGAAACTCTACAGGCAAAAACCGAAGCAGAATTCAGAGTCGCACATGATCTCAAAGTCATGCCCATTCCAATGCAGAAAAAAGATGGAGTATGATTGGTCATATTTCCAACATACCAACTGGTTTTGTCAGCGGTTATCTCCTTGATCTACTGAGAATTACCACACCGCTGACCACACTGATTTTTTAAAAATGCACTAATATCTGTATTAGTTAATAAATTAATATCAGTAGCAAGTGAACTAAAAAAATATAAAGAGATTGAGCCTATGATATCTCCACCTGCATCTGTAACTAAAACAGTTTTGGCGGCTGGTTACACCAAGGAAGGGGATTAACGAAATGGCGGCAAGGTATATTGGACTTAAAGAAATGTGCCAATTAACAGGAAAAAGCCATCCTACATTGTGGAAGATGTGTGCAAAGAGAAAAGAGTTTCCTGAGCCAGAAAAAACCCTAGGTGGAATATTTCTTGGCTGGCCTGAAAACGCATACGAGAAATGGGTAAGAGAGCAAACATCTAACAGCACCCGTTAGAACACCTGCTTTTCCAACGACCCCCGCAGAAATGCGGGTAACTCTTTGATTTTCCTGGTACGCCCTACAGGATTCGAACCTGTGACCTACGGCTTAGAAGGCCGTTGCTCTATCCAGCTGAGCTAAGGGCGCATCTTGGGAGATGAGCTGCATCTGTAATGCGAGGTGAGATTATACGGGGACAAACCCTTGAGTCAATGGCTTTTCTGCTTATAAATCTCCATCTGTCTATTTTCTGATTATCAATAAAACTGACAGCACGTTCATGTTCTGACAAAATAGGCGGTATCCCAATGTTTGATTTATGGATTTATTAGTACATGTCAGCAAAAATTATTGACGGGAAAACGATTGCGCAGACAATCAGAAGAGAAGTCGCAGAACGTGTTCAACAACGTGTCGCAGCGGGAAAACGTGCTCCCGGTCTTGCCGTTGTTTTAGTAGGGGAAAATCCCGCTTCTCAGATTTATGTCGCAAGCAAACGCCGTGCCTGTGAAGAAGTCGGGTTTGTCTCCCGTTCTTATGATCTGCCAGATACTACCAGTGAAGCAGAGTTACTGAACCTTATCGATCTGCTCAATAACGATTCAGAAATTGATGGAATTCTGGTGCAGCTCCCTTTACCTGCCGGTATCGACAATGTCAAGGTTCTGGAGCGTATCCAACCTGATAAGGATGTTGATGGCTTCCATCCCTATAATATTGGCCGTCTGTGTCAACGTGCGCCAAAACTGCGCCCCTGTACTCCGCGCGGTATCGCAACGTTGCTTGAGCGCTGCGAAATCAATACTTATGGCCTGAATGCCGTCATTATCGGCGCTTCAAATATTGTTGGTCGTCCAATGAGTCTGGAATTGTTGCTGGCTGGCTGTACCACCACGGTGACTCATCGCTTTACCAAAGATTTACGCCACCATGTGGAACATGCGGATCTGCTGATTGTGGCTGTCGGTAAACCGAACTTTATCCCCGGCGAATGGGTTAAACCAGGCGCTATCGTTATTGATGTAGGCATTAATCGTCTGGAAGACGGTAAGGTGATTGGTGATGTTGATTTTGAAACCGCATCAGAACGAGCAAGCTGGATTTCGCCCGTTCCAGGTGGTGTTGGTCCAATGACAGTCGCTACGCTTATCCAGAACACCTTGCAAGCCTGCGAGGAATACCATAACGTGGAAAAAACTGAAGGTTGTTAATGGAAATTTTTTATTTAGAAGGCCATCCTCATGTGGAACTGTGTGATCTGCTGAAGTTCCAAGGATGGAGTGAAAGCGGTGCGGCCGCCAAAGCAGTTATTGCTGAAGGTCTGATTGAAGTCAATGGTCAGACAGAGACGCGCAAACGCTGCAAAATTATTGCCGGGCAGGTTGTTACCTTCAACGGTGACTCTGTTTGCATCAAAGAATAACTAAAATAGGCTCCACCAAAAGGGAGCCTATTTTATAAAGCCAGCTCAGTGACTCAAAAATATATCTAACTTATTTACGACGCCAACTCGTTCCCTGCGAGCCGTCTTCCAGCTCAATCCCCATCTCATTCAACTGATTACGGGCAAAATCTGCCAGCACCCAATCCTTGTTTTTACGGGCATCATTACGCTGTTTAATCAGTGCTTCAATTTTGGTAGTTTCTTCATCATCAGCCTGAACACCACTATGCAGAAATTGTTCCGGCTCTTGTTCCAATAAGCCTAAAATACCGGCCAATTTTCGTAACTCAGCCGCCAGGCCATTCGCCGCGGCCATATTTTCTGATTTCAATCGGTTGATTTCACGTGCTATATCAAACAGTACCGAATAAGCCTCTGGCGTATTGAAATCGTCATTCATCGCTTCCTTGAAACGCGCCTCAAACATTTCACTACCTGCCGGCTGTACAGAAGCATCCGTGCCACGCAGAGAAGTATATAGACGTTCAAGCGCAGTACGCGCCTGTTTCAGGTTTTCTTCAGTGTAGTTAAGCTGGCTGCGATAGTGGCCTGACAGCAGGAAGTAACGTACCGTCTCTGAATCGTAATATTCCAGTACGTCACGGATAGTAAAGAAGTTGTTCAGCGATTTGGACATCTTCTCTTTATCCACCATCACCATTCCAGAGTGCATCCAATAATTCACATACGGGCCATCATGAGCACAGGTAGACTGAGCAATTTCATTTTCATGATGCGGAAACATCAAATCAGCACCACCACCATGAATATCAAAATGATTACCTAGCTGTTTGTTGTTCATAGCAGAACATTCAATATGCCAACCAGGACGACCAGCTCCCCACGGCGATTCCCAGCTTGGTTCACCCGGCTTAGACATTTTCCACAATACGAAATCCATTGGGTTACGCTTGACATCAGCGACTTCTACTCGTGCACCTGCTTGTAACTGGCTGAGATCCTGACGGGAAAGTGATCCGTAATCCGGATCACTCTCGACGGAAAACATGACATCACCATTATCCGCCACATAAGCATGATCACGTTTTATCAACGATTCCGTCAGTTCAATAATCTCTGGGATATGACGGGTCGCACGTGGTTCCAAGTCAGGGCGTAAAATATTCAGCGCGTCAAAATCTTTATGCATTTCCGCCAGCATACGGCTGGTCAACTCATCGCAACTTTCACGGTTTTCCGCTGCACGTTTGATGATCTTGTCATCAACATCGGTCACGTTGCGCACATAGGTCAAATCGTATCCCAGATAACGCAGATAACGAGCAACCACATCAAAGGAAACAAATGTTCTGCCGTGACCAATATGACACAGGTCATAAATCGTGATACCACACACGTACATCCCTACTTTCCCTGGATGGATTGGCTTAAATTCTTCTTTCTGGCGGCTGAGGGTATTGAAAATTTTTAGCATCGGGATTTTCCGTAAATTCACTGTACGTGTGATTAAAAATAACGAATTGATAATTCTGGATTTATGTCCTTATCTCATAAATAGATACTCGATATGGCATAGACCAATAAGATATTGAAACCTGATATTAAGCGCTTTGCAAGGTCAGCGGTCAATATAGCTTACTGAAATTAATAGGTACTGACTCATTATGGTAGATGTGATATAAAAGCCGCCTGGTCCAAATGCCCTAAACCGGGTTAATCAAAACTATTATTAGGATTTCAATTATGGTGACTTTCCATACCAATTTTGGCGATATCGTAATTAATACTTTCGCTGACAAAGCTCCTGTAACTGTTGAAAATTTCTTGAACTACTGCCGCAATAGCTTCTACGATAACACTATTTTCCACCGTGTTATTAATGGCTTCATGATTCAAGGTGGTGGGTTTGAACCTGGTATGAAGCAAAAATCGACTGACGAGGCTATCAAAAACGAAGCCAATAACGGTCTGAAAAATAACCGTGGTACTCTGGCTATGGCACGTACCAACGATCCACACTCCGCGACTGCGCAGTTCTTCATTAATGTTGTTGATAATGATTTCCTGAACTTCCGTTCTGAACGCCCTGATGGCTGGGGTTACTGCGTATTTGCAGAAGTGGTCGAAGGTATGGATGTTGTTGATAAAATCAAAGGCGTATCTACTGGCCGCAGCGGTATGCACCAAGACGTACCACGCGAAGACGTTATCATCGAAAAAGTGACTGTCAGCGAGTAATTCAGCGCGTATGTGCACACTTTTTATCGCAGATTTACATCTCAGCGAACACGAACCGGCAATCACTGCCGGTTTTCTGCGTTTTCTGCGTGAGGATGCTATTCAGGCTGATAGTCTCTATATTCTCGGTGATCTGTTCGATTACTGGATTGGCGATGATGATGATAATCCTCTCCACCATGAAATTGCCGCTGCATTAAAAACACTGAAACAACAAGGTGTTACCTGCTATTTTATTCATGGTAACCGTGATTTTCTGATCGGCTCCCGCTTCGCTGAAGAAAGCGGAATGATATTGTTACCACAGGAAAAAATAGTGGAACTGTATGGTAAGCGAGTGCTTATTTTACACGGAGATACTTTGTGTACTGATGACGAAGGTTATCAACAATATCGTAAACGGGTGCATACCCCGTGGATTCAGCGCCTGTTTTTATTATTACCTCTGTTTATCCGTCAGAAAATCGCTGAAAAAATGCGGGCCAACAGCCAATCTGTCAACAGCAGAAAATCCGAAGCAATCATGGATGTCAACCAGCAAGCCGTTATTGATGTTTTTGAGCGATATCAAGCTGACTGGATGATACACGGGCATACTCACCGCCCGGCTGTACATGAAATTTCTCTGCATAACAAAATATACTACCGCGGAGTGCTTGGTGCATGGCACCATCAAGGATCAATGTTCAAAGTAACCGGCGAATCAACGGATCTTATCTTTTTCCCATTTTGATTCCCATTCTGATTGATAGGGAACACTCACACCCAACCAGCACAACCAAAGTATAAAGCAACGCAATCGTTTTCCTTAGCTTACGGGCATGGTATGATTCGCGGCCTTAAAGCGCTATTTTCGTTCTGGTGGACGTTAAAAACACAGGAGCATTTGATTTATGACTGCCCGGCCTGATTCAGCAGGAACAACTCAACACAACGCCAAAATTGCAATCGTTATGGGGTCCAAAAGCGACTGGGCGACTATGCAGCACGCGGCGGATATTCTCACCTCCCTTGATGTCCCCTTCCATGTTGAAATTGTTTCTGCCCACCGTACACCAGATAAGCTGTTCAGTTTTGCCGAACAAGCTGAACAACATGGTTTTGATGTCATTATCGCTGGCGCAGGTGGTGCTGCCCATTTACCCGGAATGCTGGCAGCTAAAACGCTGGTACCGGTTCTGGGCGTACCCGTACAAAGTGCAGCACTTAATGGTGTAGACAGCCTCTATTCAATCGTACAGATGCCAAAAGGTATTCCCGTCGGTACACTTGCGATTGGGAAAGCAGGCGCAGCAAACGCAGCCTTGCTGGCAACACAGATCCTAGCGCGTCATGATAAAGATTTGCTGAAACGCCTTACCTGTTGGCGTGAAATACAAACTCAGGATGTACTCGATAATCCCGATCCGCGGGAGGAAGCATGAAACCAGTTTGTGTATTAGGTAACGGTCAGCTCGGACGGATGTTGCGTCAAGCGGGCGAGCCTTTAGGTATCACAGTTTATCCGGTTGGCCTGGATGCAGAACCCGAAGCCGTTCCTTACCAAAATAGTGTTATCACCGCCGAAATTGAGCGCTGGCCGGAAACCGCCCTTACCCAGGAACTCGCCCGCCATAAGGCTTTTGCTAATCGGGATATTTTTCCCCGCCTGGCAGATCGCCTGCCACAAAAGCAATTAATAGATAGCCTTGGGCTTGCAACTGCTCCGTGGCAATTACTGTCTGATATCCGCCAATGGCCGCAACTATTCGCAGAACTCAGTCATTTCGTCATCGTTAAACGCCGTATCGGCGGTTACGATGGCCGTGGACAATGGCGCATCGGTCCCGGAGATGAAACAGAGTTACCGACCGATATTTATGGTGAATGTATTGCCGAACAGGCGATTCCTTTCTCTGGTGAAGTGTCATTGGTAGGTGCACGCAATGAAAGGGGTGATTGTGTGTTCTATCCATTGACTCACAATCTGCATCAAGATGGCATTCTGCGGGCCAGCATTGCCTTTCCTCAGGAAAACTGCCATTTACAACAGCAAGCCCAGAACATGTTGTCAGCCATTATGCATGAGCTGAAATATGTCGGCGTAATGGCAATGGAATGTTTTATCGTCGATGATCATTTACTGATTAATGAACTCGCGCCACGGGTTCATAACAGTGGTCACTGGACTCAGAACGGCGCTTCCATCAGCCAATTTGAATTACACCTTCGCGCTATTCTGGATTTACCTATGCCTCAACCAGAGGTTACCGCACCATCAGTCATGGTTAATCTGATTGGCACAGATATCAATAATCAATGGCTCAGTTCGCCATTAGTACACTTGCATTGGTATGAGAAAGAAGTTCGTCCGGCGCGTAAGGTCGGTCACCTTAATCTTTCTCATTCAGATAAAAACGAATTAAAAGATACGTTGCGAAAACTAATTCCAATGCTGCCACCTGAATATCAGAGTGGTCTGGAGTGGGTGCAAGAAAAATTAAATTAGCCATTTATCAGCTAATAGCCTGGAATTAAATGTGGAAGCGGAAATAAAATAATTTACCGCTCCACAATCCCATTCGTTCCGAATTATTTTATATTCCTTTGATTATTGTGTTAATTTATTAACATTAATCGCTCTGGCTACCGTATCTACAATAGTTCTCGTTGTTTGATCTATTTCATAATTCAGTAAATCGCCAATTTTAATATCACTAAGATTAGTCGTCCTTAATGTTTCCGGAATTAAATTCAATTCTATAGTTTTATTTTCTTCATTTATGCCATTTATTGTTAAACTACAACCATGAAGACCGATAAAACCTTTATGGAAAAAATATTTGATATTATCTTCAGGAATGCTAATAATTAATCGATAAGTTTCACCAGTTTCGATAAAATCAACGACTTTTGCTACGCCTTCAATATGCCCATACAGGCTATGCCCGCCATTTTCTTTATACATTTGATGTGATCTTTCAATATTAACTTTATCTCCCACACCTAAAAGTTTTAATGTGGTCACATCAGCAGTAAAATCTGAAATATCAAAAGAAACAATATCATTTTTAAATTGTGTCACAGTCAAGCACGTGCCATTAATAGCAACACTCGCACCCACAGCAACATCATCAAAGAAGTGGTTAATATTACTTACCGTTAATGTACTAAATCCATTTCTTTTATCAAGAGATAATACTGTTTCTTTTCCTTGTACAATTCCAGTATACATAATCACCCCATTATATTTAAGTAAAAAAACCATTGAATAATAACCTTCATGTTATCTTGAAATATATTTTTGGTAAAGGGTTATTAATGGTATTTTCACGAATTATTTTAGCAAGTTTTTATATATTTATGATTTTAATATATAAAACATCACAAATAAAAAATTTAATTACTTACTTAATATAGTGATTTTTAATTATATTAAATTTATGCACCTTTATTGTTAAATAAACAATTAAATATAAAATAAGACTTGTAATTTAAACTAATGACAATTCTAAAATATATAAATATTTCGCAAACAATAACAGACTACATCTCATAAAATATTTCACATAGCAACTCAAAATATTTAAATTATAATTCACTACTAGCCTTAATTCTACTATGATATAGAAAGTATTAATTCATTGTTGTCATTTCTATGACTATCTATCATTATAAATAAAATCATAAAATTCAGTGACCTAAGTCACAATTGTACAAATATTTCCACACAACAATAAATTAACAATATTCTTTCCGATCTGGAACATAAAGTTAAACAAAAAAACATCGCTAACTAAATAATCAATATATTAGCGATACTAAAAAATAACTAAAGTTAGAATAATCTTATCTTTCTACACAGTTCGCCATTCATCAATAAAATCAAATCTTCCTTTGACAAAACCGACTCATTAGATCAATGCTATCGCTATTATTAGTTCGATAACGTATGAAAAGGGGAACCCTCGTGTTACTTGCCGGGAAAGCCCACCATCCTAAAAGCTGCCCACCGTTTTTTTTCACTTTAGGGCTCTCTTCTCCATTTTCTTGTGCTGCTTATCTGGCAATGGCCTGGTATTGGATCAGCACCAGATTAAAACAGAGAGAATTATCTTCAATATTGTTATTACTACCGGTAATCAATCAAGCTCAGGCAAGTGATTTTGTTAATTTTCAATCTGTTGATACCAGCCTTTATATACAATTTGAAAACCGGGTCGATCCCAGAAAAACGATCTCACCCATTTTAGAGGCTTTCGGTGACTACAGTATCGGAGATATGTACGTCTATAGTATTTGGCAAAATTCACTGCAAAGCGATTATACCGGTGATAAAAGCACCTACTATTATAAATTTGTACCAAGAGTGAGTTTTAGTAAAGTGACTGGTCATGACATTTCTTTTGGGCCGTTAAAAGATATTCTGTTCGCTCAATGGGTTGCTAAAACCAAAGGTATGGATTACGACTACTTTCCAGGCATCAGCATTGACTGGCAAGCAGACTGGATTAGCTGGTTACGTACAATTTTTTATTTTGAGAATAATGACAAAGGGAGCTGGAATGATCAGCGAATCCATGTTGATTACGGAATTCCCTTCAATAATCGTTTAGGTGATTTCCGGGTTGTCGGGACTTTTGATTATACATTAGGCTTACATGGACAACCCGAAACTATCGATTTCAAACCCGAGTTGCACTATGATTTAGGAAAATTCCTAGGTAATCAACCAGGTCACTTATGGACTGGCATTGTCCTGAATCCAATAAAAAATAAATACAAAATAAAAGATACCCCTTATTATCGAACAGATCAATTTAGCTACGGGATCTTTATTCGATATAGTTTTTTCTGATACCGAAATAAAATATCAGAAATTTTTGATGACCTTTATCCATTATGGAGTCAAGATGCCCATTCAACACGACAGGTTCGGACGTACTTATCAGTGGCTTCTGCTGATACTTTTGGGTCTGGTTTATTTTCTGGTCACCGCAACGACATTTACCTCATTGGGCGTTGTGTTACCCAGCATGATCAAGGAATTACGCTGGAGTTGGACTGATGCAGGTTTGGGATTCACTTTACTTGGCCTGTCATGTGGGCTGTCCAGTTACCTTCCGGCGATGCTTATTCGTCATACGAGTGTCCGGGCTACTTTGCTGATCGGTACGCTAATCTTCATCACCGGTTTTTACATCCTCTACAACACCCACAGTATCACCGCCTATTTCACCGGCACAACACTGCTGGGGATCGGTTTTAGCCTTATGGCTACCGTTCCCGGAACTTATGTCATTAGCCGGCTTTTTGAAAAACAGTCGCTGGCCTTTGGTATCTATTTCACCATTGGTGGATTAGGTGGAGTGCTTGGCCCATGGATCTATTTCCTGGCAACCGCATTCTGGGGAAGCTGGCGTATGCACTGGGCGATTTCCGGGGTATTACTGACCCTGTTCAGCCTGTTGACTATTTTAGTGATGCGCGAAGGCAAAAAGGAAAGCGCCCATGCTGAACAAGTCAGTAAAAATCAACAAGATCAAACCCCTTCCAGCATCTATCGCACCAAGGAAATCTGGAATGCCCGGCAAGCACTGCAAACTTGGCAATTCTATGCCATTGCGGCAGCTTATACCTCTTTCTTATTGTGCGGAATAACCGTTAACAGTTTTGCTGTGGCCCATATCACCGAAAACGGATTCAGTGAGTCTGTTGCCGCTTCGTCACTCAGTATTCTGGCTTTTATCAATGCATTTTCAAGATTTGCCGGAGGAGCTGTTGGTGAATGGCTCGATCCCAAAAAGCTTCTTATCGGCAGTCTGTCGATAATTATCTGTGGTCTTATCGCACTCAGTGCTGCCTCTTCATGGACATTTTTAATCCTGTTTACTTTATGTATTGGCATCGGTTATGGCATGACCTTTCTGGCATCCAGCCTATTACTGTTCAATTACTTTGGGCGTAAGCCTTACCTGGAATTGTTCTCGGTGGTGAACCTGATCTCCACTATCGCGTGTTTCGCTCCTTTCCTGGTAGGAGCGATTAAAGATTATTCAGGTAGTTTTACACCCGCATTCTTCATTATTGCCATACCCGTGTTTACCATTCTGATTATCACATTCACGATGCAACCACCTTCACAAATAGTGAAGAAACACTCTGATAACAGTACTTTGCTTAACTGAATTTAAAAAACAAAATGGACCTGAAAAGGTATTCCTTACAACATAAAAAGAAGGAATCAATGATGGCAAAAAAAGAATTCGGTGTATTTCTACCCATAGCTAAAGGCGGGTGGATTATTTCTAAAAATACACCACCACTGGATGCTTCTTATCAACAAAACCGTGAAGCCGCTATTCTGGCTGATCAAATCGGCCTGGACTTCATTATGTCCATGAGCAAATGGCGTGGCTTCGGCGGTGAGACCGAACATTGGGGTTGTTCGCTGGAATCCGTCACGATGATGGCTGGTATTGCCGAAGTGACTCATCATGCCAAACTTATCGCGACCATGCACGCTGGGCTACATAATCCTGCGGTGACGGCCAAGATGATCGCCACATTGGATCAGATTAGTCATGGACGCGCCGGGTTGAATATTGTCTCCGGTTCATTCAAGGACGAATTTGAACAAATGGGAGAATGGGATAATGATTTAGATCATGATCAACGTTATGCAATGACTGAAGAATGGGCCCAATTAATCAAACGGCTTTGGTGCGAGAAGCAGGTTGATCATCAGGGAAAGTTCTTTAACTTGAAGAATTGTGTTTCTGAACCTAAACCTGTTTCCGTTCCACGTCCTTATTTGGTCTGTGCCGGTCAATCAGAATGTGGGCTGCGCTTTAGTGTGCGTAATACTGATGTGTGTTTCATTGGTGGTAAGGATGAAGAAGAGACACAGCAAATAAGCCTAATGGCCAAACGTATTGCGGCAGAATACGGTACAACCACCAAGACCTTTTGTATGTGTACGATTATCTGCGCCGAAACAGATGAAGAAGCTGAAACTCTGGCTCAGTTCTATCGTGATGGCCTGGATATCGGCGCAGTTAAAAGCATGATGCATAGTTTCGGCGTCGATGTTGGTGAAAAAAGCAATGCTATGGTTGAACGATCCCAAAATGCTTTTATGACCCACACGGCTATCGGCAACCCAGAAACTTGTCGCAGACAATTGTCAGATTTGCTGCGCGAATGTGAACTGGATGGGGTTATGCTGATCTTTCCTGATTATGTCGAAGGTCTCACGACTTTCGGTGCCAAAATCCTGCCACAACTCAGGACCGAATTTGCTTAAACAACGATAAACAGATCAGCAAATTAATGTGGCTTCGACTCCTTGGGAATGGGTTCACCCCGTATCGGCGATCTTACCCATTCCCCGGATGTTACAAATATCGCCTTTTTACCCCTGAACCCGCCGGTGTAATCCCGTTCCCCGTAACAGCCTGATCCCCAGCCAACTACCACACGACGAAAGTAACAGGCTGCTGATGACTGGCAGTAAGAGCCACATTTGCCACTCTGGTTGCCATGGAAAATCAAACACTTTTGTCTGCAACAACCAAAGCGCAACTTCAGCACCTAATGCCGCAGTAAAACCCGCCATTAATCCAAGCAAAGCGAATTCACTCCAGAGAGTACGGCGCAGTAATGGCTTACTGGCTCCCAAGGTACGGTAAACCACCAGCTCAAGTTGTCGTTGATGCATCCCTACCTGAACCTGTGCCAACAGGAGTAATGCGCCACATACCATAACCAGCCCAACCATAACCTCCAACGCCCTGCCTACCTGCTGCAAAATACCCTGAATTTGCTTAATCATCGCACCAGTATCAAGCAAGCTCAACGTTGGAAACTGGCGATTAAGGCTGGTTAGCAGTCGGCCATCCCCTTGATAATGGAAACTGGTCAACCAGGTTTGTTGTTGATTTTCCAATGCCTGTTTTGGAAAAATAAAGAAGAAATTTGGCCGAAAACTTTCCCAGTCTACCTGTCGGATGCTGCTTACTGTGGCGCTGAATTGCTGCGTATCGCCACTGAATGTCAGTTTATCGCCGATTTTGATTGCTAAACGTTCAGCAACCCCCTTCTCAATAGAAACTTCATCCTCTTTTGGTGGCCAATTTCCCTCTACCAGGGTATTAAATGGCGGCAATTCCTCTTTCCATGTCAGGTTCAATTCCCGTCGTACAGTGTTGCTGTCCGGTTCTCTGGCATCTGCCCATGTTATCGCCGATTGCCCATTAATTTCCGTCAAACGGGCCAATACCACCGGATAGAATTCCGCCGGTTTAACCTGATACTGAGCCAACAAATTTTCTACCTGTGAAATTTGCTGTCCAGTCATATTAATCAGAAAATAGTTTGGGCTGTCCGCTGGCAGTTGTTGTTGCCAGCGATCAAGCAAATCTCCTCTGACGACCAACAACAAAGCAAATAACATAAATGATAAAGAGAAAGCCGCCAATTGAGTTACCGTCTGCAATGGCTGCCTCAGTAATCGATTAACCGCCAGACGAAAACTGAGCTGGCGGAATTTCAGATGACGCAACAACCACAATCCCCCCCAACCGAGCACAGCCAGTGATATCGCAACAATCATCATGCCGGCAAGTAACGCCCATAACATCGGTTTAGTTCCAGCCAGCAGACTCAGCCCGCCAATCACCACCAGCGCCACCAACGGCAGGTAATAACGCAACGGCCAGACGGGCGCGATAATATCATCACGCAGTACCCTTGATGGTTGGGTTGCCATTAACTGTTTGTACGGACGTATCCCCACCAGCAAAGCGATAACAGATAATGCCCCTAATGCCCATATCCACGGCCAGAAGCCTGCTTGCGGTAACGTCTTCGGCAACATAGGCGCCAAAATCTGCACCAGCAGATATTCAAACATCAATCCAAGCAGCGCCCCCACCAACGCTGCCGCACTCAATATCACCAGCCATTGACCAATCACCCATTTACGTAACGCCCAACGTCCCGCACCAAGTGTTTTAAGCACCGCAATCAAGTCATAGCGGCTACGGCAATAGTGAGTCATTGATACGGCTACCGCCGCGACAGCAAGTAATAACGTAAGCAAAGCCGATAACAACAAGAATTGCTGCGCCCTATCAATAGATTTTGCCAGCGCGCCACTATCCTGCTTCAAGGTATTCCAACGTTGATCAGCCTTAAGTTGGGGATCAATTAGCTGTTGATATTGATAAACCGCTTCTTTATCACCAGAAAACATATAACGGTACGTCAAACGGCTACCGGGCTGAATAGCGCCGGTGGATTGCGCATCATCAAGATTGATCAAAATCCGCGGTGCAATCTGGAATGGATTGAAACCACTGTCTGGTTCCTGAATTAATTCTCCACTTACCCTTAACGTGGTATCACCCACATCCAGATTATCGCCAACTTTAATTTTCAACAGTTCAAGCAAACGAGATGCTACCAGCACCGTGCCCTTTTCTGCTTTCAAACCCGGTGGATTGGTTTCCAGCTCACCATATAATGGATAATAGCTGTCTGCGGCTTTGACACTGGCAAGTTGAGGAATATCCCCAGCATAAGTCATTGTGGAGAAAGAGAGCTGGCGGCTCAACTTTAGCCCAAGGTTTCCCGCCTGTTGTAACCACCCTTCATCTACCGGGTAAGAGGCACGCAGAACTAAATCACCCGCCAGAAAATCCCGGCTCTGGTAATGAACACTTTGATCAATGCGATCACTGATCCTTCCCAATGCCAACACACAAGCCACGGCCAGCGTCAGAGATAACCAGACAATCAATAAAGAAGGAGTGCGCCATTCGCGCCAAAACCAGCGCCAAATCATTTTTCTTCCCTCAATTTACCATCGACCAACCGCAAGCAACGCTGGCAACAGGCCGCAAGCTGGCTGTCATGAGTGACTAGAATTAATGTTGTGGCGTAATCACGATTGAGAGAAAACAGTAAATCTGCAATACGGTCTCCCGTTTGTCGATCCAGATTCCCTGTTGGCTCGTCAGCAAACAAAATTTTGGGTTGGCTGCTGAATGCCCGTGCCAACGCCACTCTCTGTTGCTCCCCACCAGAAAGTTGTGCCGGCATATGTTTTAAACGCTTCCCCAATCCGAGTTGTTCAAGCAATTCAACCGCCCGTTTCTTACTGCTACTTTCCGACTCACCACGTAATAGAGCCGGAAGCTGGACATTTTCCAATGCGTTTAACGTCGGAATTAACATAAATGACTGAAAGACAAAACCAACATTTTCAGCCCGCAGTTGTGCCCTCTGTTCTTCATTCATCCGGCTTAAATTATGCCCCAGCAGCCGAACCTCGCCGTCACTGCCATCATCCAACCCAGCAATAATACCGAGCAACGTAGATTTACCCGAACCCGATTCGCCCACTAAAGCAATCGTCTGTGCAGGCTCGACAACCAACTCGACTCCCTGCAATATAGTGATCCTATGTTCCCCCTGACCAACGTGCTTACTGAGATGCTGAACTTCAAGAATATTCCCCGTTACCATTTACCCTTCCTTTTACTGATAGTGCTATTCAGCGCCAGAACGACTGCCGCTGATACCCTTTTGATTCTGGGTGATAGCCTTAGCGCTGGTTACCATCTGCCGGTTGAACAGTCATGGCCTGTTTTGATGGACAAAAAGTGGCAGAAATCCGGCAATAATATCACTGTGATCAACGGCAGCATCAGCGGTAATACCGCAGCTCAGGGCCTTGAAAGGCTACCCGAATTACTTAAACAGCATAAACCCCGTTGGGTCCTGATAGAGCTTGGCGCCAATGATGGATTACGCGGTTTTCCTCCACAACAAACAGAACAGGATCTGCAACAGATCATCACCTTAGTGAAACAAACCAATATTCAGCCTTTATTGATGCAGATCCGTTTGCCACCAAACTATGGACGCCGTTATACCGAATCTTTTGCCAGGATTTATCCCAAACTGGCAGAACACAATCAAATTCCCTTGCTGCCGTTTTACATGGAACAAGTCGCTATTAAACCAGAATGGGTACAACAAGATGGATTACATCCCAATCTGGCCGCTCAACCGTTTATCGCCGACTGGATATCTGACATATTATTAGTACACCTTAATCATTCTTAAGTAGTAAACCATCAGTTTTTACAAATAGATGTATATAAGCAGGTAAAGTTATGCAAAAGTCAGTTCTTATCACCGGCTGTTCCAGTGGGATTGGTCTGGTGGCGGCCAAAACACTCCATCAACGGGGCTACCGAGTATTAGCAGCCTGCCGGAAGCCCGAGGATTTACAACATATGCGCGAATTGGGGCTGGAACCTATCGCATTGGATCTTGACGATAAAATCAGTGTCGAACGTGCCGCTGCCGAAGTTATCCGATTAACCAATGGTCGCCTTTACGGACTGTTTAATAATGGCGGCTTTGGTATTTATGGCCCGTTAAATACCATCAGCCGTGAACAATTGGAACGCCAATTCTCTACCAATCTGTTTGGTACACATCAACTTACCTGTTTATTACTCCCGGCAATGCAGCTTCATGGTGAAGGCCGTATTATCCAAACCAGTTCAGTTATGGGACTGATTTCAACTCCAGGTCGCGGTGCTTATTCTGCCAGTAAATATGCTTTGGAAGCATGGTCAGATGCATTAAGAATGGAATTGGCAGGAACAGGAATTAAATCTTGTTTGATTGTACCTGGCCCGATAAAAACACGTTTTGCAGAAAATGTGAATCAAACCCAACGCGATAAACCCGTCGTAAATTCCAGGATCGCCCGCCATTTCACCCTGACACCCGAAGCCGTTGTGCGCAAACTGATTCATGCTTTGGAAAGTCCGAATCCTAAATTACGTTATCCGGTTACTTGGATAACCCATGCTGTCACTATTATGCGCCGGTTTTTGCCGGGAAGATTAATGGACAAAATACTGAGTAAACAGAGTGGTACAACTTGAAAGTCAGGAAAATAACCTCATCTGTTTAATATTCCTCTGCGACAATCGAATTTAAGAGACTAATTATATGCTACCAACGACTTCTGGAATTAACGTTAACGAAAGTAACCTGCACCAAACTGTTGAACAGTCTATGACTGTACCTGTTTTATTTTATTTCTGGTCTGAACATAGCCCCCACTGTCAGGAATTGGGCGTAATTCTGGATAAACTGGCAGCAGAATATGCAGATCAATTTATATTGGCAAAAGTAGATTGTGATAAAGAGCAAATGGTCGCCGCCCAGTTTGGCTTACGGGCCATTCCTACGGTTTATATGTTGCAACAAGGCCGGCCAGTAGATGGTTTCCAGGGGCCACAACCTGAAAACGCGATTAGAGAGATGCTTTCCCGCGTATTACCCAAACCGGAAGAATTGAAAGCGGCTCAGGCAGAAGAACTTATCGCGGAAGGAAAGCCGCTGGAAGCACTGCCTCTGTTGAAAGAAGCCTGGCACTTAGCCCCTAAAAATAGTGGAATTGCTCTTATATTGACCGAAGTGCAAATTATGCTCAATAATATAGAAGAAGCTCAGGAAATTCTGAATCTTATTCCATTACAGGATCAAGACTCTCATTATCATAGTTTACTGGCTCAAATTGAGTTACAAAAGCAAGCGGCGGATACACCGGAAATCCAGCAATTGCAACAAGAATTCGCCATTCAACCGGAAAATGCAGAACTGGCTGTTAAGCTCGCTCTGAAGCTGCACGAAGTCAACCGCAATGAAGAAGCTCTGGAATTATTACTGGGCTTCCTGAAAAAGGATCTTTCCGCTGCCAACGGTGCGGTACGGAAAACAATGATGGATATTATGTCTGCAATGGGAACCGGTAACGCTCTGGCTTCAAAATACCGTCGCCAGGTTTATTCGCTGCTTTACTGATTTTATTTGATTAAGGAATTGCTATGGACTTATTTGCTTTTGGTGCCGTCCCTATTCTGATATTTATCGCTGTAGTTATTGTATTTACTTGCGTAAAAACAGTGCCACAGGGTTATCAATGGACAGTAGAACGCTTCGGCCGTTATACCCGGACTTTATTACCGGGCCTGCATATTATTATCCCTTTTATCGATCGCATTGGTCGTAAAATTAACATGATGGAACAAGTGCTGGATATTCCTTCACAAGAAGTGATTTCCCGCGACAATGCTAATGTGACTATCGATGCAGTCTGCTTTATTCAGGTTGTCGATCCCGTTAGGGCCGCCTATGAAGTCAGCAACCTTGAGCTGTCCATCATCAACCTGACTATGACGAACTTCCGTACCGTTTTGGGTTCAATGGAGCTGGACGAAATGCTGTCACAGCGTGATTCCATCAATAGCCGTCTATTGCATATTGTTGATGAAGCCACTAACCCGTGGGGCGTGAAAATTACCCGTATTGAAATCCGTGATGTGCGCCCACCGAAGGAACTGATTTCTGCCATGAACGCTCAGATGAAAGCAGAACGTACCAAACGTGCTGATATTCTGGAAGCGGAAGGTATCCGTCAGGCGGCGATTCTGAAAGCCGAAGGGGAAAAACAGTCTCAGATTCTGAAAGCCGAAGGGGAACGTCAGTCCGCGTTCCTTCAGGCAGAAGCGCGTGAACGTGCCGCTGAAGCGGAAGCCCGCGCAACCAAAATGGTTTCTGACGCGATTTCTGACGGTAATATGCAAGCCATTAACTACTTTGTTGCCCAGAAATATACCGATGCACTGACCAGCATTGGCGCCTCCGATAACAGCAAAGTGATTATGATGCCGCTGGAAGCCAGTAATCTGATGGGCGCTATTGGTGGTATTGCTGAACTGATTGGCGAAAGCAAAAAAGGTAAATAACCATGATTGCACAACTTGCGGCTCAAACAACCTGGCTTTGGTTCTCTTTCGGCGGTTTACTGTTAATCGCAGAGCTTCTGGGAACCGGCGGCTATCTGTTATGGACCGGTATAGCCGCTCTCGTTGTTGCATTTATCACCTGGTTACTACCAGGAATGGGCTGGGAATTGCAAGGTATTCTGTTTGCAACGCTGACGCTGCTCTCTGCGGTGCTATGGCGCTACTGGTTACGTAGCCGTCCGTCAAAAGGCAGCGATACACTGAACCAGAAAGACCACCAGCTCATCGGTACCCAGGCTAAACTGACTGCGGATACCGAAAATGGTTACAGCCGGATCAAGCTTGCAGATGGAAGCTGGCGAGTTCACTGTGATAGAGAACTATCCGCCAATACCGAAGTAGAAGTCATTGCTGTTGATGGTATTACACTGAAAGTAAAACCCGTCGATTCTCATTGATGAGGACAGCAACCAGACAAATGATCTATGATGGGGCACGCAGCCCCGTCATCTCCTGGACACTCTTCCGCCAAAGATAACAATTTACTTCTGATTCCCTGTAACTCTTTAATCGTCTTTTCTATCTGAGCCACTTTATGCAACGTTGCCGCTTTTACATCGGCACTGTGACGATTGGGATTTCGAAATAACACTAAAAACTCACGACACTCCTCAAGCGTAAAACCGACCTGTTTCGCCTGACGCAACAGCGTTAATTCATCAATATGTTTCTGCCGATAATAACGATAACCATTATCACCTCTTTCCGGCGGTGTGATCAGATCCTTTTCTTCATAAAACCGAATAGCTTTACTGGTCAGGCCGGTTCTTTGGGCAATTTCACTGATGTTCATTTTTTCCCCTTGACCTTACCCTTGCGGGAAGGTTTAACCTTCGCAACAAGTCAGAAATTCACTTGAACTATGTAGATATCATCATCAATTATCATACCGATGTGAAGAATAATTATATCACTATGTGTTAGGAGGCTTTTTATGTCACATACCACTATTTTAACATTACAGGGACTCTCCTGTATGCACTGTGTTAACCGTGTGAAAAAAGCACTGGAAAATCGTGCCGATGTGGAGCAAACAGATATTACTATTGATTATGCCAAAGTAACCAGCGAAGCCTCTCCTGAATCTTTAATCGAAACAATTAAAGAAGCGGGTTACGAAGCCACCATTGCCTGCCAACCTGATGTCGAACTGGAACTTTCTGGCCTGAGTTGTATGCATTGCGCAGGTACTGCACGTAAAGCGCTGGAAGCTGTAGATGGCGTTATCGCCGCAGATGTGAATACTGAAACCGCTAAAGTTTACGGTAAAGCTGATACCGATACGTTGATTGCCGCCATTGAGCAGGCGGGTTATCACGCAAAACTGGCTGCCGGTCAAAACTCCCCAAAATCTAAGCCGCTGACAATACCTGCTTCAAACAGACCGGAACCTTTGGCAGCGGCAACCTCTTCTATTCCGGTCGAAAAAACTGATGTATTCCTGGCCAGTGACAGTGATGATAGTATCCAGTTGCTGTTGGATGGTATGACTTGCGCCAGCTGTGTGAACAAGGTTCAGAAAGCATTGCAAAGTGTCGATGGCGTGGAAAATGCCAGAGTGAACCTTGCTGAACGCAGCGCTTTGATTACCGGTAGCGCATCACCTGACGCGCTGATTCAGGCAGTGGAAAAAGCAGGATATGGTGCAGAATTGATCCAGGACGAAACTGAGCGTCGTGAGCGCCAGCAACAAGTTTCTGAAGCCAATATGCGCCGTTTCCGCTGGCAATCGACATTAGCCTTGGTCGTCGGCATTCCAGTAATGGTATGGGGCATGATGGGCGATAATATGGTGCTCACCCCGGAAAACCATAACATCTGGCTAACTATCGGGATTATCACGCTTGCCGTGATGATTTTTGCCGGTGGTCATTTCTATCGCAACGCGTGGCAAAGCTTGAAAAATGGCAGTGCCACAATGGACACACTGGTGGCATTAGGAACAGGTGCCGCCTGGTTTTACTCCATCAGTGTCAACCTGTGGCCGGATATTTTTCCACCACAAGCCCGTCACCTTTATTACGAAGCCAGCGCCATGATTATCGGTTTGATAAACTTGGGACATGCTCTGGAACAACGTGCCCGCCAGCGCTCTTCAAAAGCACTGGAGCGCCTGCTGGATCTGACCCCACCGACTGCCCGAGTGGTGACAGAAGATGGCGAAAAAGAGATCCCTCTGGCCGATGTTAAACCGGGAATGACATTGCGTTTGACGACAGGTGATCGTGTTCCGGTTAATGGTGAAATCATTCAGGGTGAAGTCTGGCTAGATGAGGCAATGCTGACCGGTGAGCCGATTCCACAACAGAAATCCAGAGGTGATAACGTTCACGCGGGTACAACCGTGCAGGATGGCACCGTGCTGTTTACTGCCGCCGCAGTCGGCAGCCAAACGACATTAGCACGAATTATCAAACTGGTACGTCAGGCACAAAGCAGTAAACCCGAGATGGGTCAGTTAGCAGATAAAATCTCCTCTGTGTTTGTTCCGGTTGTCGTAGCGATTGCCGTGATTGCAGGCGCCATTTGGTATTTTGTTGGTCCGGCACCACAGATTATGTATTCATTGGTCATTATTACCACGGTGCTGATTATTGCCTGTCCCTGTGCTCTTGGGCTGGCGACCCCTATGTCAATTATCTCGGGTGTTGGCCGCGCCGCAGAATTCGGGGTTCTGGTACGGGATGCCGATGCCCTGCAACAAGCAAGCGCACTGGACACCCTTGTTTTCGATAAGACCGGGACGCTGACTGAAGGTATGCCACAAGTTACTGATATCCATACTTTCAACGGATATAGTGAACAAAATGTATTGATTTGGGCAGGCGCTCTGGAAAGTGGTTCTAACCATCCATTAGCCAAAGCAGTTCTTGCCAAAGCCGAAGGACTGGAATTACCGCAAGTTGAACAATTCCGCACTCTGGCTGGACTGGGTATCAGTGGTGAAGTGAATGGTACAGCACTGTTGCTGGGTAATCAGGCATTACTGGAACAAAATCAAATTGATACACAGGAATTAAAACCGCTGATTGCTCAACAAGCAGAGAAAGGTATCACACCGGTTATTCTGGCAGCAGGCGGCAAAGCGGCGGCAGTGCTGTCAATTCGTGACCCATTGCGTGAAGATACCCTTAGCGCACTGAAACGATTACATCATCAGGGCTACCGTTTAGTGATGCTGACTGGAGATAACCCGGTGACTGCCAATGCAATTGCCAAAGAAGCGAGTATTGATCAGGTGATCGCGGGTGTGTTACCAGATGGCAAGGCCGCAGCTATTCAGAGGCTTCAGGCAGCAGGCCACAAGGTTGCTATGGTGGGGGATGGTATTAACGATGCGCCCGCACTGGCACAAGCTGATGTTGGGATAGCAATGGGCGGCGGTAGTGATATCGCTATTGAAACCGCAGCAATAACACTGATGCGTCACAGTCTGCATGGTGTGGCTGATGCGGTTGAACTGTCCAAAGGAACTCTGCGCAATATGAAACAGAACCTGTTGGGCGCATTTATTTACAACACATTAGGGATTCCAATTGCCGCTGGCGTGCTCTATCCCTTTACCGGAACATTGTTAGATCCGGTGGTAGCAGGTGCAGCTATGGCGCTTTCTTCAATTACGGTGGTAAGTAACGCTAACCGATTACTGAGGTTTAAGCCTAAATTCTGAATCACCAGAGAAATGAGTCTGCTTTGATGATGTTGGGGTGGATCGTAAAAATGCATATCCATGATCATGCCTTATACTTCCACCCCAGCACATTCTCATACAGCAATGTCCATCCATGCCGCTGCATTAAATCACCACATCTCCGTCAATGTTCTCATTCAGATCGATAAAGATTATGGTCATTACTAAAGAGTTGGCAAAGGTAAGTGCCGCCATGAAAGAAAATCTCCTTGTATACTGATAGTAGTAAAGAAACATTCAATAGAAATGAATAAAGATACAGCTGTAATATTAACCTGAAAATAGTTAGCCTAAAAAATAAATGCTGAACTGGAGTTCAAATGGGACGACTGATTAAATACCTTACCAATATGCTGGGGCTGAACTCATCCCGCCGTTATCCTTATCCAGCTTGTGATATTACACTGACAGGTGGCCAACATCTGCATCTGGTAGGCAGTATTCATATGGGCACGGAAAACATGTTTCCACTTCCAGAAATATTAATGGAGCAGCTTAATCAATCCGATACATTAATCGTAGAAGCAGATATTACTCAGGCAGATTTCCCATTTCATGATGATGAGTTTCAATCGTATTCCCGTATTGAACAACGTCTATCCTCTGAAATGTATCAAGATTTTCAGCGCTGCTGCCATGAGATCCGGCAACACGAAGAATGGCTCAATTTATTACCCTCATGGCAAATCGCTTTAATTTTACAGGCTGAACAAGCGCAGAATCTTGGATTGTACCCTCACTATGGTATCGATTATCAGCTACTGAATGCAGCCAAAGCACGGGGAAAAACAATTATCGAACTGGAAGGTGCTGAATCACAGATTAAGTTACTCAATCAAATACCGAATAACGGCCTGCCACTACTGGAAGATACATTAGCCCATTGGTACGCCAATGCTCGCGCTTTACAAACGATGATAAGTTGGTGGATGGATTATCAGCCCGAACAGCAAAAACATGCTTTACCAACAACTTTCAGTGAAGAAATATATCAACTGCTGATGACTGAACGTAATAAGCAATGGAATCAGCGCTTACGGGAATTACCTGCCGGCCGGTATTTGATCGCTGTCGGAGCTTTGCACTTATATGGTGAGGGTAATTTGCCTCAGATGTTGATGGAAGAGCAGAGTTAAAAAAAGGCCAATATTTCTATTGGCCAGTCAAAAGAGGAATAACCTGTTATTTTCGTTATTCTTATTATTCGGAGTATTACCCATTTGTATACAGGCAACAGAGCCGAAAGCCAGAATATCAATTTCACAATTCTATTTCATCCGTTATCCTAGATTACAAAATTATCCTCTGTAATGAAATTATGACACCGGCGATCATTTTATTAGAAAAACAAAAAGTTAACTTTACTCTTCATACCTATGAACATGATACCAATGAGCATAACTTTGGTGATGAAGCGGCTAAGAAGTTAGGATTAAATGCCAGACAAGTGTTTAAAACGTTGCTGGTCGCACTTAATGGTGATGCTAAAAATTTAGTAGTCGCCATTACCCCCGTTTCAGGTCAACTGGATTTGAAAAAGGTCGCCAAAGTCTTTAAAGCCAAAAAAGCAGATATGGCTGATCCATACATAGCCCAAAAAATCACGGGTTATCTGGTCGGTGGGATCAGCCCGTTAGGACAGAAAAAACACTTACCAACAGTTATTGATAATCAGGCGCAGCAGTTCCCAACTATGTTTATCTCTGGCGGTAAACGGGGATTAGATATTGAACTGACACCGGCTGAGCTGTGTTGTTTGCTGAAGGGTACTTTTGCCGATATAGCAAAAGCTTAATCTCAACCCAAAAGGGCCGCCAGATTGGCAGCCCTTTCAATTCATCACCTTGTCAGGGATTATTGATAAACAATTTCACCTTTTGGCTCATAATCAGCCGCTTTCAGTGGTGAGTGCTTTTCGATATAGCCTTTCAGAACTTCTGCATCAACAAAACCGGTGTTGACATAGGTTGGGTAATTATCAATACGTGGGTAACCATCACCACCGATAGCGTTAAAATCAAGCATTGCTATGCGGTAAATTTTATTTGGCTCCAATGGCTTACCACCAATTTTTACCTCTTTAACACGTTTACCATCAGCAACCAGGCTGACATTCACGAACTGAGCATAAGCGCCAGAATCAACTTTCATATTCGCAATCGTCGCCAGATATTGTTCAACTTCGCTGCCTTTCATCTCAACGTAAACCAATGTGTTAGCAAATGGATGCACTTTCAACACATCTTTATAAGTGATGTCGCCTGATTCAATTGAATCACGAATACCACCACCACTCATAATCGCGAAATCAGCATCAGCGCGTTCCATCATGGCAGAAAGAACAACATGGGCCATATTAGTCTGAAAAAAACGAACTTTGCTGCGATCTCCTTCCAATTTACCCTCAACAGAACCTACTTTTATACCAAGCTGTTTATCACCTTTATCCTGATAAGGCGTCAGCAACTTGATCATTTCCGGGTTTTGAGCAATTTCATGAGTGTAGTAAACACGTTCAGCAGAACCATCTTCCTTTTGCACTTTCTTCTTGAGATTAATGGGGATCAACTGATAGTGAGTCAGCTTTAATTCACCATTACGGAACTGGAAATCAGCACGACCAACATATTTGCCCCACTCGTGAGCCTGAACAATCCAGGTGCCATTCTGGCGATCAGGCGAACATGGTGTTCCTGGTACATAATCAATCTGTTTGTAGTTTTTATTTTCCGCAGACATACAGACCGGATCTTGAGAATGACCACCTACAATCATATCCAGATAACCCGCAGGCAAACTGCGCGCCATTTCAACATCACCCGGTGCGTTGGAACCATGATTACCGTTGTCATAGTGTCCCATGTGCGTTGCCGCAATAATGACATCTGGTTTTTCACTTCTTTTCAGTTCCTCAACTACCATTTTGGCTTCTGTAGCGGGAACACGAAATTCAACATCTGGGAAATTAGCAGGGCTGCCAATCTTTGCCGTATCATCGGTAGTCAATCCAATAACCGCAATTTTCACACCTTGTTTATCAAAAATGGTATAAGGCTTGAACAAACGTTTACCGGTGCTTGTCTTGTAAATATTAGCCGCAAGAAATGGAAAATTTGCCCATTTTTCCTGTTGACGCAACACTTGCAAAGGGTTATCAAACTCATGGTTACCCAACGCCATTGCATCATAACCCACCAGGTTCATACCTTTAAAATCAGGCTCTGCATCTTGCAAATCGGACTCTGGTACGCCGGTGTTAATATCTCCGCCGGAGAGCAGTAATACGCTACCGCCTTTTTTAGCGATTTCCTGACGAATTTCATCAACTACCGTTTTCTGAGCGGCCAAACCATATTCGCCGTAGTCGTTATGCCAAAAATGACCATGATGGTCATTCGTGTGCAAGATAGTAATGTCATAGGTTTTATCTTTTTCCCATGCATTTGCCATTGCTGGAAGTAGTGTCATAGAAACAACCAAAGCACAAGCTGAGGTTTTAAACGAAAACGTCATGGTATATCTCCATGTTTTTTTAGTGAATTGCCATGCAAAAACAGCTTCATAAGCTAACAAGGCGGGATTAACTGATCATTCTATGGGATAGGTCACTTACGCGATTATTAGAACATGATTCATTTCATCTTTTCGAGCATCTTATCAAACTATTATCTGGGATAGTAAAAAATCAACTATCAGCCTAATATATATTTAAGTGCAACAAATAACCAATGAACTCACTCCCAAAATAAGACAGGCTGGCAGTTAATATGAGCGAACAGAGCAACACCACTATAGTTCCACCTCATGCAAGAAAAACCAAGCACACCGTTTTTACTATTCTTGGTGCGATCAGTATTTCACACTTGTTGAATGATATGATCCAATCGTTGATTCTGGCGATTTATCCTTTACTGCAATCAGAATTCAACCTGAGTTTCGTGCAAATCGGCATGATCACGTTAACCTATCAGATTACTGCGTCTTTATTACAACCGCTGATAGGTCTTTATACTGATAAACACCCACAGCCCTATTCATTACCCATTGGGATGAGCTTTACCTTATCAGGTCTGTTACTGCTAGCCTATGCTGACAGTTTCCCCATAATCTTATTAGCGTCTGCATTAGTTGGCACCGGCTCTTCGGTATTCCACCCTGAATCGTCGCGCGTAGCACGCATGGCATCCGGTGGTCGCCACGGGCTGGCTCAATCTCTTTTTCAAGTCGGCGGTAATTTTGGCACTTCCCTCGGGCCTTTGCTGGCAGCTGCGTTTATCGCACCTTATGGTAAAGGCAACGTCGGCTGGTTCTCTCTGGCTGCGTTACTAGGAATTGTCGTGCTGTTGCAGGTCAGTAAATGGTATAAGACCCAAAATCATACCAAAAAAAATCAAGCCAAAACCGTCCCTGTTGTTAAAGTTTTATCAAGAAAAACAGTGATCGGTTCTCTGACTATTCTGTTGATCTTAGTATTTTCCAAATATTTTTATCTCACCAGTATCAGCAGCTATTACACTTTTTACTTAATGCACAAGTTTGGCATTTCCGTACAAAACGCCCAGCTTCATCTGTTCATCTTTTTATTCGCAGTTGCGGCTGGAACTATCATTGGCGGACCTCTTGGTGATAAAATCGGCAGAAAATACGTTATCTGGATATCAATCCTTGGCGTTGCACCTTTTACATTGATTCTGCCTTATGCTTCTCTGTACTGGACAAGCATTCTGTCAGTGATTATTGGTGTGATTCTAGCATCCGCGTTTTCTGCAATCCTAGTATATGCTCAGGAGCTTATTCCGGGTAAAACCGGGATGGTATCCGGCCTGTTTTTCGGACTGGCTTTTGGTATGGGAGGTATTGGCGCCGCGGTATTGGGTTACATTGCGGACAGGACAAGTATTGAACTGGTTTATCAGATCTGTGCTTTTCTGCCGTTACTTGGAATATTTACCGCATTATTACCTAATATAGAAGATAAGAACTAGAAAAATTGCCAAATAGCCCCACATAAAAGTTATTTTTTATGTGGGAATAACCTTTATATACTTCATAAATGTCCAAACAAATCAATACAAATCGATGTTACGGGTAATTTAATCCTTTCAATCCATATTTTTTGATGTTTTATTCATTTTTTTAGCGAATTTACCTCGAATTATCTATAAAATACGGTTACACCTACCTCTTCACTATGCTATTTAATAGCCTCAGCAAGAAGGAGTCTTAATGGAGCATTCGACACCACTTATCACCACTCTCGTTGGCGGGTTCGTCCTCGCTTATCTGCTTGGTATGTTGGCACAACGTCTGAAAATCTCACCACTGGTTGGTTATCTTACCGCCGGTGTACTCGCGGGTCCTTTCACCCCCGGTTTTGTCGCTGATGCATCACTGGCACCGGAACTGGCCGAAATTGGTGTTATCTTATTAATGTTTGGCGTCGGACTGCATTTTTCACTCAAGGATCTGCTGGCAGTAAAATCCATTGCTATCCCCGGCGCTATTGCACAAATACTGGTAGCAACACTACTTGGTGTCGGGCTATCGGCAATACTCGGTTGGGAATTATTTAGCGGTATCGTCTTTGGTCTCTGTCTATCAACTGCCAGTACTGTCGTTCTGTTACGAGCGCTGGAAGAGCGTCAACTGATCGATAGCCAGCGCGGTCAGATAGCTATCGGCTGGCTGATTGTTGAAGATCTGGCGATGGTACTGACGCTGGTATTACTGCCTGCGGCGGCTGGTATTCTGGGTAATCAGGAAGCCAATGCCGGGCAGTTAATTATGGAACTTGCCATTACTGTCGGAAAAGTTATCGCGTTTATTCTGCTGATGATTGTTGTTGGCCGCCGTCTAATCCCGTGGGTACTGGCAAAAACCGCCAGTACCGGCTCCAGAGAACTATTTACCCTTGCCGTATTGGTTATCGCGCTGGGTATCGCTTACGGTGCCGTTACACTATTTGATGCCTCATTCGCGCTGGGTGCATTCTTCGCCGGTATGGTACTGAACGAGTCAGAACTCAGCCACCGGGCTGCTCAGGATACTCTGCCACTCAGAGATGCTTTCGCTGTTCTGTTCTTCGTATCCGTTGGTATGCTGTTTGATCCGATGGTACTGATTCAGCAACCACTCGAGATACTGGCAACACTGGCAATTATCATTATCGGTAAATCTGCCGCTGCAATGTTGCTGGTAAAGATGTTCGGTCATTCACGCCGTACTGCACTGACGATTTCGGTCAGTCTGGCACAAATCGGTGAATTTGCCTTTATTCTGGCTGGTCTTGGCGTTGCACTTGGCCTGCTTGACGGGAATGCCCGTAACCTTGTTCTGGCTGGTGCGATTGTTTCTATCATGCTGAACCCAGTTCTGTTTACCCTGCTGGATCGTTATCTGGAAAAAACAGAAACAATTGAAGAACAGCTACTGGAAGAAACGCTGGAAGAAGAGACGCAAATTCCGGTCAATATCTGTGGTCACACTATCGTTGTCGGCTACGGACGTACTGGTAGCTTACTATGTCAACGCTTGCAGGAAAATGAGTTACCTCTGGTTGTTATTGAAAATACCAGAGCCAAATTTGAGGAACTGGGTGAACAAGGTATCAGTGCAGTCATGGGTAACGCGGCCAGCAAAGATATTATGTCGCTGGCGCGCCTGGACTGTGCTTGTTCCCTGTTATTGACAATCCCTAATGGTTATGAGGCAGGTGAGATTGTCGCCAGCGCAAGAGAAATCCGCCCGGATATTAATATTATTGTCCGTGCTGACTATGATGACGAAGTTACCTATATCACGGAGCGTGGAGCCAGCCATGTCATTATTGGCGAACACGAAATCGCCAAAACAATGGCAAATGTGCTGGTAAACAGTGAACAAGGTTATCCGGTTGATCCCGCCGTATCACCATTTTCTTCATCGCCTTAAGGAAATGCCGCTGATAATGGAATAATTTCCCATCCATAACCGAGCTGGGTCATGATTTTTATCATATGAGATATTCCATGACCCATTTTACTCAATTTCAGAACAGAGAAAATCAAACACGAATTCGACAGTCTCCAGTATCTCTTTGAATAAATCTTCTTTTTTAAAAAACTAATAGGAAAATAATATCAAATCTCAATATTACATCAGAGATATAAAATACCCTTGATTGAGGAGTAAAACATTGAGAATGAGAAAACAGATAGTACTAAAGAAGCAAAACGATAAAACAGATTAGGTTTTAAACGACCAGCTTCCTGTCCTTCCCGATATAGTATTTTTCCCACCCCCGTCCAAATCAGGGAAACGGGTAACAATGCACAAACAAAAGTCGTCATGGAGGAAATGTAATCTGACCACAGAGTAAATGCGGTCAGAGGAAATACATATGTAGCAAACACAAAAGCCTTGGGATTGAGCACCGTAGTAAATAATACAGTGCTAAAATGGACTTTCGTCTCCTTTTTGCCTAATGAGAAATGCCAAACTTTAAATGCCAGATAAGCAATATATACCGCAGCGAAAAGCTTTAAGACTATTATTAACCATACGAAAGCATGAGAGATCGTGGATAACAATAGTCCCCACAAGCTAATTGCTATTAGATAGCCAAACATCTCAGCCAACATCAGCCTGAGTGTGATAATAAAACCATGTGAATATCCGGATGATACCAAAAGGGTATTTGTAGGTCCCGGTATAACTAAGACCATAATCACCATACTAGCAATTTTTATACAATCATAATAACTACTCATAGTATCCTCAATGACTGTTATACATAATAATTTAATCATTCGAAGTGTAATAGGAAACCCTTATTATAAGTTTCAACATTTGTTTCTCCCCCCTCAAATTACCAACAATAAAATTATAGTTACTGAATGCTATTAATTTCATTTAGTCGCAACCTATGAAAGGAGACTATGCACAAAATATGAAATTCCGTGTCGGTTTAGTAAATGTCACTGAAATATAACATCTCCAAATAAAACCAAGTGCTGTTATCAATAGTCCTGCCCACACAAAGTATTCATGAGCATATTATGGTACATTCAGGCGTATTAATATTACACCCGGCCACAGATGAAAGCATTATTTTACAAGCTAGTAACTTTTTTGCATTTAATGGTAATGCTCCACACGCTTATGTTTGCGTTGATGAAATAGTAAGTGCAACAGTTATCATATTTTATTTCTATACTCACATGACAATTCGCTACAGAATAGAGAGGTTAACTCCCCAAATATCAATAATGCAAAAAAGTACCTTAAAACACTTTCTCAATTAATTTTTTGTGGGTGAACGAAATTTATAATCTGATGAGCAATCTCTTCACCTTTATCTGACAAGATGAAATGTCCTCCAGATAAACTTAATATTTTAAAAATTCCGGTGCCATATTGACTCCACTCCAATACTCTCTCATCTAAAAGAGGATCATCATTTCCATATATGACGAATAAAGGAATATTTTCCAGCTGACTATCTTTATTTTGATTAATAGAATCCGCAATTGAAAGATCGGCCGCCAAAACTTGTAAGAATTGCGATTTTAGCTCAGGTTCATTCTTTAACCAGGCAGGGATCCCGCCAGCATAAGCCGCAAAATCAAGGAGTTTATCCTCTGATGTTTCCCCCTGTCGTATTTCGCAAAAGCTCTTGCGTAAATGTATCGGCAGATTTGAAATAACAACCAGATTGACCTGACGCTCAGGTTGACGGCATCGTACATAGCGAGCCATCATATAGGCTAAATAAGCTCCCAAGCTATGTCCAATAAAAGTCAGCGTCCCTTGCGATGGTATCTTCGTAGCAAAATCGGCGATAGCATCATCAATCTTATAAAGAAGCTGCTCTTTACGGCGTTTCCCTCGCCCAGGTAACTCCATTGTGTGAACCGAGAAATATTTTTTCAGAGCCGCAGAGAAATCATGCATTACGGCGGCGCTTCCTCCAGCATGAGGAAATAGCAAAGCATGAAAGCCATAAGAATCATTCATATCATTTTCCCTCAATCATTCTCCCCACAAGTGCAGCAAACAGAATAATTCCGCCACCTATACTTTGCAGTAACCCAATGTGTTCTTGCATGATGATAATAGCAAACATCGCCGCAAATGCCGGTTCAAGAGAAATGATTAGGCCAACACGAGTCGGACTTGTGACTTTAGCGGCGTATAACTGCATTAAAAATGCAAATGCCGTAGCAAACAAACTGAGAAATAAAATATATCCCCATATATGATATGGAATATGTAAAATCATGCTAAACGATGATGGAGAAAATAGCGATACACCTACCAAGCCCAATACAGCCACCGTCACCAATTCAATTAAGGTAATATGCACCAATGAATAATCTTTCCCCACTGTTTGCCGTCCAAACATAAATATTTGGAAACCACGGATCAATGCAGCAAGTAAAATCAGTATATCTCCATTATTAAAGCTAAAAAACCTGCTATCGGAAAAACTCAGTAATCCACCACCAACTAAAGAGAGCAGGCACATAAGATAAACCATATTACTCTGCCGTTTCTTACCAATCACTCGTTCAAAAATTGGAACAAGAATAACCGACAGGGCAATCAGAAATCCCGCATTTGAGGCAGTTGTATACTTAACACCTAAAGTTTCAAAGGTCAGAATTGCATACAGTAAAACACCAAAGATAACACCATTTACTACTTCACCCTGCCGTATTTTGGCAAAATTAATCCGCGTCCCCATAAACATAAAAGGAACAGACAAAGCAAAGCGCAGCATTAAAAACAATGGTACGGCAACACCGGCCTGAATGATTAATTTCATCAGAGAATAACTTGCCCCCCATGAGAGGGCAACAGCAATCAAACCAATATCGATCAGATAAAGTCGTGCTCTTGGTGGACGCAAGGTATCATTCAGCATAGTCAGACCTTAAATCACCGTGGGTGGCATCATAGCTGATCCGTAGTGTGCTCTTTTTCAGCTTCACAGCCTTGATTGAAAATTCAACGATACTTCCCAATGTCTTAACATGTGTCCCAGCGCAAGGCATAGCTTCAGTTCCTTCAATCAAACAGAAGCGTATTTCATTTTCTATCCAAGTTTTAACCGGCAGATTCGCTTTTATCTTCTCTTGCATTGAAGTTTCAATTCCTGCAAGCGGTAATTCGCTTACGGGAACTGTATCTGAACCCATTGCTGTAAATTCAACCCTTGATTCCCCTGGAAAATGGTGCCCGGTTTTCGCCAACCACCCATACCGGCGCAGTTCCCAATTAAGCAAATGACCGGCGCTATGCAGCGCCGTATTTAATAAACGTTCTGACTGGGACACTGATGCTTCAACTTTTTCCCCAGGCACCACATCCAGTGTTTTTTCAGGGTAAAGAACAATCAATCCTGAAGGTTGTCTTTTTACTTTAACCGGAACATTATTAACCCAGCCGCTATCTGCCGGTTGCCCTCCGCCCTGAGGATGAAAGATGTTTTCCTCTAGCGCAATCCAGTGACCATATTCATCATTGCCCGTTACTAAAACGGAGCTGGCTAAATGCAAGCAATAAGTATCACTAATATAACATTGATGCTGGGTCATAATCATTCCACCGCGGTTATTACACTAATAATGTATTAAACTTGTAGCCTCGCAGGTTATGCGTTGCAATTCTATTATTTGGGTTATTACTATTACCTGCCACGATAACATTACCAAATTTATCCAGAGGAATGCTTCCTCCATATTCATGCACAGTATCTGTATTAGGATAAATGTCAACGTAGCTTGGCGCATAACGCGCCGCAAATCCCATACGGTAATCTTTTTCCGTACTATTTGGGTAAGACGCATGCATCAGTGTCGACCAAAATATTACGCACTGCCCCGCCTTCATTACCAAAGGCACAGCCTGATTTTCATCAGGTTTCCAATCAGAATCTATTTGCAAGTTACGATAATCGTAGCCAAAAAAGCCGCGTTTTTTGCCCTCTTTCTCAAGCTCATTAATAATATCGGCCTGATAGTCCATTGATTTGTTTTCATCATAATTCATTTTATGATGTGTGCCTGGTATAATTTCCAAACATCCATTTTCAATAGTAGCATCCGTAAATGCAGTCCAGACAGTTAATGTCCCCTTACCAAAACTATTCTCCGTTTCTCCAGGCCATAAAATCTGAGGCTTCCCACTGGCATTAGCAAATGTATCAGCTTGATGCCAATCAGTACCTTCATCCCCAGGGTATTTAGGGAAAAACTCTGTACGCCAGCATAAAACATCATCACCCAAAATACTTGACACTGGCGCTACAATACGCGGGTTGATAATATGCTTGCTTAACAGTTCAATATCTAAGTGACGATCATAATTTGAGATATTCGTTGCTGCGCTGTAAGAATCCGCAGCATACGCCGCATGGCTTCTATCTGGTAATGCTCTTCTTACATTCTTCCATATCTCGGCCATTTCTTCCGGGGTATAGATTGTCAAAGGTCCAATAAAACCATTCTTGTTAAAATCGTCTAGCTGTTGTTCAGTCAAAAATAACTCTTTATTCATAATATATTACCAACTTGAAATTAAGATTATTTGGCCTGAGAGAATGCTTCGATTAATGACACGTTATAAAGCCTCTCCATTGAGATAGAAAGACCATATTGTTTATTAATACGTTCATTCAACGAGATTGCAATCATTGAATGCCCACCCAAATCAAGAAAGTTATCGTCCTCTGTTACAGACACTTCCAAGATATCTTGCAACCATGTTATATAATCCTTTAAGGCTTTTACCTTATCATCTCTTATATTACTTTCAGATAACTCATCAACTAACATATGCTAACTCCAGTGAATGTATAATCGTAGATTTATCTATCTTTCCATTAACGGTTCTTGGGATTCTATCTAACCTTTTATATTTAAGAGGCCTCATATAAACAGGAAGTTTATCTTTAGCCAATATTTTAAATCTTTCTATCAATGTAACATCAGACTCTATAGAAGAAGAAAAACAGCAAAGCAGATAGTCCCCAAGCATTTCAGACCTTAATGCTATAACGCAAACATCTTCAATCCCATCAAGTTGAGCCATAATAGATTCAATCTCACCAGTTTCAATTCTATAGCCGTTGACTTTAACTTGTTGGTCAATTCTACCCTGATAGATTAATTCTCCATTATCGTTACATTTTACTATGTCACCAGAACAATAATAGACTCTTGATAAATTATTATTCTCTATTTCGATGAACTTTCCTGATGAAGTATTATCGCTGTTCAGATATCCTTTAGTAACCTGTCTTCCGGAAAGGAGTAATTCGCCACTATCATTAGAAGACGGTGAATCTTGGAGCTTCCTAAGTATATAATTAAAACTCGGTAATACTTTACCAATAATAGATTCTAGTTTATCGAGATCGTTTTTTTTAACTACATGCAAAGTCGCATGAACAGTAGTCTCAGTAATGCCATACATGTTAATGAGTAACGGAGAATCTAAACCAAATTTTTTCTCCCACGACTTCAATGCCTGAAAGTTAAGCCGCTCTCCTCCAAAAATAATAAAACGTAACGCTAGTTCCGAACGATTAAAATCCATCAATTTAGGTGCATTAATAGAAAAAGCCGTTGGTGTTTGATTTAATACTGTTACATTTTCATTTTTTATTAGCTGTGAGAGTTTTTCAGGTTCAATTCGTGTCTCATCATCTGGTATTAACAATGTCCCGCCATAGGCGATAGCAGACCATATTTCCCATACGGAAAAATCAAAAGCATAAGAGTGATATAACATAATCACATCTCTGGAATTAAACTGATAAAAACTTTCCGTAACTTCGAACAGTGCACTCAAATTATTGTGCGTTATTAGTACCCCTTTAGGCTTACCCGTTGTACCAGAGGTATAAATAACATATGCCACACCGGTCAACTGCGATGAATCGCTCACTGACTGGGATATATCCATTTGCTGAATACAATGGTAAATATCACAAAAGGGGTAATCTTTCTGATGAAAGTTATCCTTATCCCCGATAATAAATACAGGTTTAACATCTTCCAAAATCAGTTGGTTTCTTTCTATGGGTGCCTTTTTATCCAAAGGTACATAGGCTGCCCCCAAAGCTTGAACAGCCAACAATGATGCAATTAACTCTGCCGAATGTGTTAACTCTACAGCGACAAAATCTCCCGGTTTAACACCATTTAATGAAAGATAAGATGCAATCTTTCCAACCCATTGGTTTAAAAGCCCATAAGAAACTGTCTGATTTCTATATTTCACCGCTGTCAGGTGTTTATTTTTTTGAGTAATGTAAAAAAAACGACTCAGCATCGTGCATTTATGCTGAGGATTTATCAATGATTGTATCACTACAACATCTCCTTTTTATTAGGTTAACAATACAATAAAAATCAAAACAAACAAATGTGTTTTTTATGTTAATTTAGAATAACAAAATGAAACATTATAATAAAGCGATTGATTTGTTGAAAATAAAAAAACAACATTAAGTTTAATCCTTATAAAGGAAGTGATAATGTTAAAAAAAACACTCATATTAAAAAAAACCATTTACTAATAAGACATAAAATCACAATACACAACTATTATAATAATAAATAATTAAGGAGCTATCCTAAATAACGTATAAATTATCAATCCTGATGCTCTCTCCAGCAAAAAACTGACGGCCACAATGTCTTGAATATTCTATCTGAGAAATATTTATTAGCATCATCCGATCCCAAAGAAGTCAGGCTTTTTCTCTCATGCCATTACGTATGTTAGTGATCAGTGTAATCGCTTCCGTTTAGAAAAAAATACGGCTGTAGTTTACAGCCGTATTAAATTATTCAATGATGAATATAATGAGCTGATATTATTTAATAATTACCGTTCCCAGTAAGACTCTTCCAAACTATCTTCTTTTTCTGGTAAACCACGGCTTAATCGTGGTGAATGCTGACTCAATACCTGATAACTCACTCTGTTTGCATATTTACAAACCTGAGCAAGTGATGAATATGTCAGGTAAGTACGAATATGCTTACTGGAATTAGGCACATTCATTCTGTGATGGCTGTTAGCGGTTATATCATGCAATAAAGCAGATAAAGCACCATCACCTGCACCATTAGTATTCATAATTTTTTCTGGCCCGCCCATATAAGGTTCAATATGGGAGTAAACTTTCATTGGGATTTGGCAATCAGATTTTCGCATAGCACGGCTGAATTCATAACGGTTAAATTCAGCAATAGCACCTGGTAGCAGTGGGTGAGTTGTCTGACGCTTATAGTCTTTTTCCGTATACCCCGCCATATATAATCCCGCAGGGCCAGCGGTACACAAAACCAAATCAACCCAATCCAGAGCCATATCTGACGCCAATAATGGATCACTGAAACCAGTAAGCTCATAAGCTTCATCTTCATTCATTGCCAGAACAGAAATATTCTCAACCAGAAAATCGCGCCACCATTGTGGATCATCCGCAATAACATATTTTGTCCCCAAAGTCAGAACGACAGGTACACTATGTTTTTTCGCATATTCGATGGCTTTCATTGTCGCTTCTGGCATTGGTTCTCCTTGCTTGCAACGAACCAAATAAGCGGTTAATACCAAGGCTGAAGCTTCGGCGATAATCTGCTCAGGAATACTCTCCGGTTTTAGTTGGTTCATTTGTCCAGGACTAATGGCAAAAGTCCGTTCACCATTTTCTGTTACCAGCGTAAAACAGCGGCCAATTGCGCCATCCACACCCTGTAAATAATTTAGATCAGTTCGGCTGGAGGTGTTACATAAGTAGCGGTAAGCATAGCTGCCAATCTGAATGCTGTTACACATAGCGCCCAGTAAGACGGAACGATCATCTGCAAGCACTGAGTAGTTATGCAAGGTATTACCGATAGTGCCACCAGCGAATTCGTGGCTGATAAGATTATTATCAGTTAATTCTCTATACAAGGTTTCAGCTACATCATCTTCAATAACTAATGAGTGCCCCTGGCTGAGGTGGTAACGCCGGATAAAATCTTCATCTATTTTCGCCTCAATATCCACTAATGTCTGATCGATACCAACGATATAAGCTCGGTTATTCTCACCATCCATCATTTCTTTAATTGGCTGGAGTAAAGGATCACGCAGGCTGACGGGAAAATAGTGTTTTGATTTACGTTTACCAGGGAATTTCATATTTGATTGATGCTATAACGCGGAAAAGATGCAGCATGTTAGCACAATAAAAACTGACAGGCAGCAAGGTCATTGCGACACCGGCTGCCAGAGAGATTAAGCCACTTGCTGACGATTGCGCGCCACGTGACGAATCAGAACAAACATTACCGCTAGGATCAAACCAATAAAGGCACTGCCTACCAGGATAAGCAGACGCTTAGGCGAATCTTTCGCCGTTGGTTCATAAGGAGCCTGCATATATTTGAATGGCTGGAAGTTAACTTTATCTATTCTAAATGATTTAAGTTCGTTTATATAGAACATGCGGTTACGCAAATCACCATCAATCAAGGATGGATCTTTGATCTCTTCGGTAATTTGCAGCTTACGTTGTAATGCATCAGCGCCCAAAGCAATGGAATAATCTGGATCATCTTTGATCATTGCTCCTTCGCTGGAAATAGGCTTTTTAATTCCCGCTGAATTGGCAATAGATAATGAATATTTCAATCGCTCAACATTAGCTCTCTGTATATTATGAACACGGTTCAAATCAACTGTATACAAGCCTTCGGAGTAAGCAAGCTTCTGTTTTACCATATCACTCAATTCACTTTCCAACCGCTGATGGACAACAGACGACACATAGCTGATATAGCCACTTAGCAGGTTATATGCATCCTCAGCAGTTCCGGCACTGAAAGTCAGTTTAGTTTCACCACTTTCATCATCTTTTTCCCTTTTTGCAGATGAAATATTACTATTTACAATCTTTTCAATAAGTTTTCTTTTTGCAAGTGGTGAATGATCATCTGATTCAGCTATCAGATTTTTAAAATATTCTGTATTAACCAGATACTCTTCTCGTAAAACACGTGAATTAAAATTATTTAAAAAACTATCATACAATGATGATGAAGTTACCGATGGTTGTAAACTTAAAACCTCTAACTTAGTCAGAATGTTTTTAAGTGGCTGTATTTCTTCAAGTTGAGGTTGAATAACTGAAGCTGAACTGGTCCATTTTTGTGGCATAAGAGATGCCGCCGTAAAACCAATAACAGCAAAAATGATAGTAACAGCAATAATCAATAACTTTGATTGAAATAAAACAGAGAATAACTCAAACAAATCAATTTCATCGTTTTGTTTTGAATTGTAATAATTAAAATATTCTTCACTGGAGTTAGTGCTTTTAATCGGTTTAATACTCATTATTTATGTCCAAATTCAAATATGACTGTTGCTAACTATTCTACAAAACATCATCCCACAGAGCCGTCAGTTTATATCCTGAAAAACCGGGCAAAACAGCTCGGATAGATAGACTCCCGCGTGAGAATATATCATTAAAGAGTCATTTAATCCTAATGTTAGATTAATTGTATATACTATTCGTTTTGCTTCCGACAAACCCGCTCACCAACGCTTCCAGCAGAAAAATATGATTACTATTGTCGTTAAGCGCAGGAATATATTCACATTTCTGCCCACCAGCCTTAAGAAATATCTCTTTATTCTGCTGTTTTATCTCTTCCAACGTTTCCAGACAATCGGACGAAAAACCGGGGCAAAGTACCTGAATATGCTTTATTCCCTGATCAGGTAATGATTTCATGGTTTGATTAGTGAATGGCGTCAACCAAGGTTCACGACCAAACCGCGACTGATAAGTCATCATTACCTGTTCTGCCGGATAGTTAATTGTTTGCTTTAGCAACTGGGTTGTTAACGCACACTGTTCAGAATAAATATCACCTGTATCAACAAAACGCCGTGGAATACTATGGTAGGAAAATAGTAATCTGTCCGGCTTGCCATGCTCATGGAAACTCTGCTCAATAGTCTCTTTCAATGCAGAAATATAAGCAGGATGGTCAGCATAACTACGGATAAAGTGAATTCCAGGGATAGTGCGGTATTTCTGCAATACTTTGCTGACACCATCAAACACAGCCGCAGATGTAGAACAGGAATACTGAGGATACAGTGGCAAGACAATCAATTGCTCAACACCCTGTTTGAGCAGATTGTCAATTGCCTGCTCAAGCGATGGAGAACCATAACTCATTCCCAATTCAACAGGAATCTCTGCCAGTTTTTCTGCCAGCAATTTCTGCTGACGACGGCTATATACTAACAAGGGAGAGCCTTCATCAGTCCAGATTTTCTGGTACAACTTTGCCACACGTGAAGAGCGGAGAGGCAAAATAACGCCATATAGTATTGGAATCCAGATAAATCTGGAAAAATCGACAACCCTTTTATCGCTCAGAAACTCAGCTAAGTAACGTTTTATAGCCGCAGTTGTCGGTTCATCAGGAGTACCAAGATTAACTAATAAAACGCCATACTTACTGCTGCTCATCATGCCGACTCCCTATTGTCTTCTCTGGTGAGCACCCTAACACAATAAAATAGAGATGAAAATCATGTTTATCCATTAGAACAATAAATAAAGACCGACTGATTTACCTGAAACAGTAAAGAAATAATATAAGATAAGGCAGCTTATAAGCCGCCTTTTAAACATCACTAAGGTTGATTAATCCAGAATTTTGACTAATTCTTCGCTAACTTCAGATACCTTGCGAGTACCATCAATTCTGAAATATTGGGTATCACCTGTTTCAGCTTCTTTCTGGTAATAAGATACCAGAGGAGCAGTCTGTTGATGATATTCAACTAAACGTTTACGCACGATATCTTCATGATCGTCTTTACGAATAGTCAGCTCTTCACCAGTAACATCATCCTTGTTTTCTACTGACGGTGGATTAAATTTGATGTGATAAACACGGCCAGACGGCGCATGTACACGGCGTCCAATGATACGTTCAATGATCAGTTCATCAGGAACATCGAATTCCAAGACATAATCAACATGAATACCAGCCTCTTTCATTGCATCAGCCTGAGGAATAGTACGAGGGAACCCATCCAACAAGAAGCCATTGTGGCAGTCATCTTGTTTGATGCGCTCTTTTACCAAAGCAATAACCAGTTCATCAGTAACCAGCTTGCCATTATCCATCAATTCTTTGGCTTTTAAGCCCAATTCTGTGCCAGCCTTAACCGCAGTACGCAACATATCACCGGTAGAAATTTGAGGGATCCCATATTTCTCCATGATAAATTGCGCCTGAGTCCCTTTACCGGCGCCCGGAGCGCCCAGCAGAATAATACGCATTGCGTAAATCCCCTTGCTAGTTAGTTTTTATATTTGTAAGAAAACGAATCACCATACCATTTGGAATGGGGTTCGCTCAAGAAAACAGGGAAACGATTTCGTGATATTTTTTTGCAAAAAATAAACCACGCCCCATCTCACTATCAGAGGCGTGGTTTACAATCGTGACCAGAAAATAATTAAATCAAGCTTTTTCAGACAGTAATAGCTGATTCATACGGCGAATAAACTGGTTTGGATCTTCCAATGTACCACGCTCAGCAAATAATGCCTGATCGAGCAGCAGTTCAACCCAATCCGAGAATTGAGTTTCATCACTGATATCGGCAGCCAGTTTTACCAATTGATGATCAGGATTCAGTTCAAAATTGTATTTAACGTCCGGCACTTGTTGACCCGCAGCAGCAAACAATTTCGCCATCTGAGTGCTCATTTCATCCGCATTTGTTGTCACAATTGCCGGAGTATCCGTCAGACGGTGAGTCAATTTAACCTCTTTTACCCGGTCGCCAAGTAATGTTTTCACACGCTCAACAAACGGCTCCAGCTGTTTATCAATTTCTTCCTGTTCAGCTTTGTCTTCATCTGCCAGTTTATCCAGAGATTCATCAGCTTTACTGACTGACTGGAATTTCTTACCATCAAACTCAGTAAGGTATCCCATCATCCATTCATCAATGCGCTCTGACAACAACAGAACTTCAATACCTTTCTTACGGAACAGCTCCAGATGAGGACTATTTTTCGCGGCAGCATAACTGTCCGCAGTGATATAGTAGATTTTATCCTGACCTTCGGTCATCCTACTGACATATTCTTCCAAAGAAACTGTTTGCGCAGAACTGTCATTATGAGTAGAAGCAAAACGCAACAATTTAGCGATAGCTTCTTTATTCGTATTATCCTCTGCCGGGCCTTCTTTCATCACCAGGCCAAACTGCTGCCAGAATTGCTGGTATTTTTCTGCGTCATCTTTCGCCAGCTTATCCAGCATCTGCAATGCACGTTTGGTCAATGCATTACGTAAATTACGGGTAATAGAATTATCTTGCAGAATTTCACGGGAAACGTTCAACGGCAAATCATTGGAATCAATCAGGCCACGAACAAAACGCAAATAGTTTGGCATAAACTGTTCTGCGTCATCCATGATAAACACGCGCTGGACATACAATTTCAACCCGTGCTTATGTTCGCGGTTCCACATATCCCACGGAGCCTGAGAGGGAATATAGAGCATACTGGTATATTCCTGTTTACCCTCTACGCGGTTATGGCTCCAGATCAACGGATCAGTAAAATCATGGGAAATATGTTTGTAGAACTCTTTATACTCTTCATCTGTAATTTCAGATTTACTACGAGTCCACAAAGCCTGAGCTTTATTAATCTTTTCCCAAGTTACTGTATCTTCTTCACCCTCTTCTTCGCTCTTATTTTTAGTTTCAATTTCAACTGGCAGAGCAATATGGTCAGAGTATTTACTGATAACAGAACGCAAACGCCAGTCATTCAGGAAGTCATCTTCCCCTGCACGTAAATGAAGGGTGATCTCTGTACCACGAGTTTCTTTTTCAATATCAGCGACAGTGTAATCACCTTCACCAGCTGATTCCCAGAATACGCCCTGATCAATTGAAGCACCGGCAGCACGGGTACGTACCGTGACTTTATCAGATACAATAAAGGCAGAGTAAAAACCCACACCAAATTGACCAATTAACTGGCTGTCTTTAGCCTGATCTGAACCAATAGATTCCAGGAAAGCTTTTGTGCCTGATTTAGCAATAGTGCCAAGATTATCGATGACTTCATCACGGGTCATACCAATGCCATTATCACTGATCGTGATAGCTCTCTTCTCTTTATCAAAAGAGAGGCGAACACGCAGTTCCCCATCACCTTCATAAAGTTCTGGTGCAGATAATGCGCGGAAACGTAATTTGTCAGCCGCATCGGAAGCATTTGAGATTAACTCACGAAGGAAAATCTCTTTATTGGAATAAAGTGAATGGATCATTAATTGCAGAAGTTGTTTTACTTCAGACTGAAATCCACGGGTTTCCTGACCTTTCATACTCATTTGTTACCTCAATCTAAATCCAGTTCAGACAGATAAAATTAGACGATAGTATGCAGATGGGGATAAATAAGCCGGGTTTCAAGTTTGATTATTCAAAAGAGTATCAAATAACGCGAATAAGTTAGATATTTAAATAGGTTATAACTATAGCGGAATGAATTGATAGGCGTGCGCCACATAAATGCAGCGCCTCAACGTCTTTACGATTTGATCTATGCAGGGTATACAGCCGTACTCTTTTCCTACCAGACAAAACGGTAAGACATTAACAGAAAATCAATAAGTAATTTTCTGCCGCCCAGCAAGTGAATGCGACAAAGTTGTACCATCTACCATTTCAAGCTCACCACCAACCGGTACACCATGAGCAATGCGGCTTGCTGTTACACCATACTGAACACATATTTCTGCGATATAATTGGCCGTTGCCTCTCCCTCCACTGTCGGATTAGTCGCCAGAATCACCTCTGAAATCTCTTCTGTGGAGAGACGGTCTTCAAGACGATCCAAACCAATGTCCATCGGGCCAATGCCATCCAATGGAGATAGATGCCCCATCAACACAAAGTAGCGCCCGGCAAACTGCCCGGTTTGTTCAATGGCATGAATATCCGCAGGGCTTTCAACCACACAAATTTGACCATTTTGCTGACGGCGTGGATTAGCGCAGATCGTGCACTGATCTTGCTCAGTAAAAGTCCGGCAATATTTACAGTGTCCAATTTCCGACATCGCCCTTGTCAATGCCTGAGCCAAACGCATTCCACCACTGCGATCACGCTGTAACAGCTGAAAAGCCATCCGCTGCGCAGATTTAGGGCCAACTCCTGGCAAACAGCGCAATGCTTCCATCAAGGATTCAAGGAGAGGACTGGTTTGCATCAGAATGGCATCTTAAAGCCTGGTGGCAGTTGCATTCCGCTGGAAACGCTTGCCATTTTCTCTTTCTGAGTTTCTTCAATGCGGCGGGCTGCGTCATTGAATGCAGCCGCAATCAAGTCTTCCAGCATCTCTTTGTCATCTTCCATCAGGCTTGGATCAATCTCAACACGACGGCAATTATGAGCACCATTGATAGTCACTTTAACCAGACCGGCGCCAGATTCACCTGTCACTTCCAGATTAGCGATCTCTTCCTGCATTTTCTGCATCTTGTCCTGCATTTGTTGGGCTTGTTTCATCAAATTGCCCAAACCACCTTTACCAAACATAGTTTTCTCTCTTCGCTATGGCTACATCGTACAACAGGTACAGATTGCAGCGCGGTTAGACCGGTCGGATACTCTCTTCATCCAGTTCAGCATCAAATACCTGCCGCAATGTCTGAATAGTCTTATCCGCAATAATTGATTGGCGAGCTTGTGCCAATTTTTCTTCATAAATGGCTTGTCGCCACTCCAGTGGAGTTTTCTCCTCCGGATTATCATCCTCAATAATGCTGAATTCAATCGTTACACCGTGCAACTCACCTAAAGCCTCCGCTAATGATTTTTGTGCAAAAGCAGAATTAAGATGGCGCTGACTCGAACGCAGGTGTAAACAGATATTATTAACACTAATCTGCTCTTTAAACGCATTTAATGCTAATTGTTGCACCAGTTTAGGAATTTTAAGTTTATCAACTTCCGCAGCCCATGCATCTCTTTGTTTGGATTCTTCAGCTAATTTTTCTGCCAGCTCCGGCGTTTTCTCATGCTCCAGAGCCGTTCTTAAAGCCTTTGGCGTAGCAACATGGGTTTCTGGTTTTTCTTCAATATTCTTGGCTCGCCAACGGTAAGCCTCTTTTTTCTCAGGTTTTTCTTCCTGTGTTTTAGCTATTGATGACTGAGGTCGCTGCCCTGACACTACGGCAATTCGTTCCAGTGCCGAGGTTGCCGGCCTCGCCTTAACAGGCGTAGCCGGTTTAGGCTTTTTTGGTGGCGTTTGCTCTTGTTGCCGGGATAACACACTCCTTGCTTTCAGCAACTGCGCTGTCGGGCTTGATGCAAGTGCCTGAGGTATCTGAGGTTCCGGCTGAGAAACACTGCCCACCGGTATTGACTCATCAATACGGTAAGCGGATGGCGTATTGCCCTGATGATTATGTTGCGACTGTGCTGCAATTGATGGGATAGCCGCAGGATGTCCATGCACAACCGGTGCAGCAACCTCTTCAATAACTGTTTTTGGATGAAATGCCAAAGCTCTGAGCAGCGTCATTTCAACACCCATCTTGCGTTCCGGCGCATACGGCAGATCTCTACGACCAATCAGTAGAGTTTGATAATAAAGTTGCAAATCTTCCGGTGAAATTGCTTTCGCCAATATCCGCAAACGGCCTTCAATGGAAGAAGAAGCGATTTCTGGTTGAGAAGGTAATAGCTGGATCATTGCAATACGATGCAGTAATGAAAGAATCTCTACCAGCAAATTCTCCCAATCAGCCCCCCGTGAAGCAGCTTGTTCCACCAATGCCATAACCTGCTGACCGTCAGCCCGAATCAATGATTCTATAATTGATAACGGCTGTTCATCATCCAACGTTCCCAGCATCAGGCTAACTATTTCAGTGGTCACCTGGCCTTGTCCCATCGCGATAGCCTGATCTGTCAGACTCAAAGCATCACGCATACTGCCATCAGCAGCACGGGCCAGAAGCTGACGGGCACGGCTGTCACTCTCCAGATGTTCAGCTTTAAGAATATGTTCGAGCTGATCGCTTATCTGATCAACACCCAGCGCTTTGAGATGGAACTGCAAACAGCGGGAAAGGATAGTTACTGGCAATTTTTGCGGATCAGTGGTTGCCAGTAAAAATTTCACATGCTCAGGCGGCTCTTCCAGCGTTTTCAATAACGCATTGAAGCTGTGGCGGGAAAGCATATGCACTTCATCAATCAGGTAGACTTTGAAACGCCCACGAGCTGGAGCATATTGCACGTTATCCAGCAATTCGCGCGTATCTTCAACTTTAGTACGGGAAGCTGCATCAATCTCAATGAGATCGACAAATCGCCCTTGTTCAATTTCAAGGCAATTAGCACATTTACCACAAGGCTTATCAGTAATACCTGTATCGCAATTTAATCCCTTGGCAAACAAACGGGCAATCGTCGTTTTCCCGACACCTCTAGTGCCGGAAAACAGGTAGGCATGATGGAGCCGGCCATGGGAAAGACCATTAGCCAGCGCAGTCAGGACATATTCTTGACCAATCACATCAGAAAATATTTGTGGGCGCCACTTACGGGCAAGTACCTGATAGCTCATTGATACCGGGAAAATTGAATATAATTGGGCACCAATGCTAACACAGCCCCACTACAGACAGCGAGGCCGATATGTCAGTAATACGAAAATAAACAGATTAATGACCAGGGAATTCCAATAGAGTGAAGCTGTTCACGCCTTGTTTTCGCAGACGCTCACTCCCCCCCAAATCAGGCAGGCCAATAACAAAGGCAGCTTCAGAAACTTCACCATCTAAATGACGGATTAAGCGAACAGTTGCTTCAATAGTGCCACCCGTTGCCAGCAGGTCATCAATAACCAGTACCTTATCACCTTCTTTAATGCTGTCCTTATGTATTTCCAGTGTATCGTTGCCATACTCTAAATCGTAAGTTTCACTCAATGTTTCACGAGGTAATTTGCCTGCTTTACGGACAGGGATAAAACCAACACCGAGACGCAACGCAACTGGAGCTCCGAATAGAAAACCTCGCGCCTCAGTACCCACAATTTTTGTGATGCCTTTGTCCTGATATCGCTCTACCAGAAGATTAATTGTTGCCTGGTAGGCAAGAGGGTTATCCAATAAGGTCGTGATATCACGAAAAAGAACCCCGGGTTTAGGGTAATCAGGAATAGTTTCAATACTGTCTTTAATAAATTGCAGTTGCTGCGCGTTTGCGGTCATAATCGGTGCCAGTGAGTAGAACACGAGAGTGCTAAAATCTATGCAAACTGATAAAAAAAAGCAACTGATGAAATGCATCAGCCTATTTTTTGTCGTTCTAGGTTAATTCTGCTTCGCAAAACATAATCATTGTAGGGTATAAATGAGTACACAACCGTTATTAAATTTACTCGAAAAACAGGTCAATATACTGGCGGAAGAGCTCACACCGCTGGCAGATATCCCATTTTCTACTGCCCGGTTTGATCAAACTCTATTTAACCGACGCAGCGATAAACTCCGTGGTTATCTGCAAGAAGTCAGGCATAACATGGAACAACTCAAAGAGTGTGTTCAGGATAACCGAACGGAACAAGTCGCATTTCTGACCGAGCGTTTAGTTGCTCAAATGGAAGCATTAAAGCGTGAATTGTCTACTCAATCACTGAGAAAAAAAGAGAGCAGGTTCGAACATAAACAACAAGCTACTGACCTGTATCACAAGCTGGCTGAACATCAGGATTATGAGCGTCGTCTGCTCGCAATGATCAATGATCGAGAGCTAAGATTGAATCAACAAACTACACTGAGTAATCAGCAAAAAATACAGAAAGAAATCGCAGCATTAGCCGGAAGGCTAGCACGTTGCCGCCAATCTCTGACGCGAATTGAGAAATCAATCGAATATAAAGAGAACATGGATTAACGACTTAGATGAGGAAGTTTTATGTCAGTCGAACATGCACCACCTGAAGTTCAGCTTGCTGTTGATCTGATTTATCTATTGGAATGCAATGAAATCGCACCCGAAATTGCACTCGCTGCACTGGAAATAGTCAAACACGATTATCAAGCAAAGTTAACGAAGCAGTCACAATCTACGAAGGAATATTGAGCGATTTATTACAAACACCTCGTAGATACTTTGTCGATACCATAAAAGATCTACATTTGTTAGTCTTAGAATTTGCTCTCACGCACTCGATCAGCCTTTGCAAAATGGCTTGAGGTCGTCATTCATTTTTTCCATTTCTGAGTTTAAGAAACGTTGAAGCATAATCGTCCGCAGCGATTCGAGTGCAAAGCTGCTCCCATTCACAACCTACACAGGCAGATCTTACGATCCTGAGGTTAAAAGCCCATCGAGCTTGTTTTAAATAGGTTTCGTCGAGCCTCAGTGTATAACCCACTTCAATTGATCGGCCCATCAGAGCACCAACAGCCTCCAAAGCACGGCTATCCCTGACAATGACACTCTTGCCCAAACAATGAGGATCATCTTCTCCAAGCAAAGGAGCACAAATATCATCTGGTCCTTCTACAATCAGGATATCTTCGTTCTGAATTCGGGGAATAATCTTATTGTAGTTTTCAATAAAGCTAGGGGAATATCCGTTGCCCGCGTAGGTAAGAATACACAGGAGGTGATGACCTCTCAGAGATACTGTCATTGTTGCGTTCCTAAGTGTGAAGTGCAGCTAAGTGTTGCATTATTATACAAACAATGTTATACGGTTGACACCAACCTTCAATATATCAATTTTTCTAATATAAATAAAATAAACTAGGAATCAGCAATCATGTCGTCAAGGTGGGCATCAAAAGAACTTGTCAAATTATCATCAGAAAGCTTGCAGGCAATCATAGATAACAAGATTCCGGCGGTAATGATAGATGATTTTGCAACTACAGAGGAATCAGTACAGCTTTCTGCGGCAATACTGGACATGAAGGCAAAGCAATATGAATTCGGTAGGCCGGGATTTTACTTGGGAAATCCACTCACTCACTACCGTGATCGCCCAAAAGAAGAATATTTCGCTCAAGTTAACGCAGCTGAGCAAGAACGTACTCAATTTACCAATCAAGCTTTTGATCCCGTTGTTCGATTCATACAACGTATCAATCACGATACCGATTTCAGCATTTCGATCGCGGAAGAACCAGGGCTTGGCCCCTATTTTGCCGGTATCGTCCGTATTATCTCCAGTGGATCAGATCTACATGTGGACTACGCACCCACTTTTGCTAAAAGAAATTTAGCCATCGGAGGTATATCCACCCAGCTCGCTTGGAACCTCTATGTTTCGTCTCCTTCACAAGGAGGGGAAACAGTAATCTATAATCAGCCATTCAAGAGTACTGTTGTTGATAAAACCTATAAGCCATATGATAGTTCGCTATTGGGTGATTGCGAATCTTTCACTTTCCTGCCTCAAGTTGGTTCTGTCGTCATTTTTAACACCAGTAATCCTCATATCGTCCTGCCAGCGAACGGAAATCGGATTGCAACAGGCTCCTTCATCGGTCTGTTAAATGAAAAAAATCTGATCTTATGGTCGTAATACATTTCAATAAGATGTTTGGAATCTGAGCATGAAGACCGCCTTTTCTTACTCTACCGTTGTTCTATATGTCGTGACGATCATTACGGGGGGAACATCGTGGTATGCGGCAAAATTGCAATTAACTGATGTTTCACCTGTAATATCCCTGATTTACCGTTTTGGATGTGCGTCGGTATTGCTGCTTCTAATTACTGCAATTTCTCGGGAAAGACTCACATATACCTGGCGCGAACACCTCTCTTTCGCTGTGCTTGGAGCATTCGGGTTCGCTGTCGCATTCTTATTGATTTACAAGGCTGCGGCCTTAATCACCACCGGTTTAATCGCCCTTACCTACTCTTCGGTCATATTATTCAACTCTGTGAATGCAATTCTTTTCCTACGGCAATCAATTTCATGGACAGTTCTGGTCGGTGCTATGGTCGGTCTGACTGGGATAATTTTGGTCTTCAGCCCAGAATTTTTAAATAATGAATGGAATTGGGCGGGATTCGGTTACGCTATCACTGCAACCCTCGCGTTCTCATTCGCCAACATTTCCGCAGTTCAGTTACAGAGAAAGGGGGTCACTGTTCTCCCAATGACAGGTATTTCTATGGGATATGGTGCCATATTCTTGCTCGGCTATGCCCTTTTAACTAAACAAACGTTTAACTTTGATCCATCACCAATCTACGTAACATCTCTATTCTATTTGATCCTGTTTCCTTCAGTGATTGGGTACACCACGTATTTCGCCGTCGTCGGTCGTTTAGGGGCGGAACGAGGGGCCTATACAATGCTTCTCGTTCCGCTTGTAGCCTTAGCGATCTCCAGCGTCACAGAGGGCTATCGCCCAACCGTTTGGGCCATAATCGGTACAATAATGACGCTTAGCGGCAATTATTGGGTAATCACAACCAAATATCAGCCCGCAGTAAAGACCGATACTTAAGAACGTGATTCAAGAGTCGGGTAGGCCCGGCGAACAGTTTTCGCAATTAAGATAACCAGTACGATTTTGATAATATCTCCTGGAATAAATCCAATCGAACCGATGGCCGCCTGCCAGAAGCTGATTTTGGCAAATGCCGCAACCCATGGAATACCCATCACGTAAACAATCACAATTCCACCAAAGACAAGAAATACAGCTTCTTTAAAAGTATTTAGTTTTGCAAGATTCCGCTCATACAAGTAGCCGATAATAAAAGCAGCAATCGGCCACGCCAAAACAAAACCACCGCTTGGACTGAAAAATACCCCCAATCCTCCCATACCTCCCGCCATTACCGGTAATCCAACTGCAATAAGAACACAAAAGAGCAACAATGCTAACCCACCTCGTTTCGCACCAACAATAGCGCCGGCAAGCATCGCTCCCATTGATTGGGCTGTGATCGGAACGCCTATAACGGGAAGAGCCAACGGTGGGAATAAACCCAGTGCTGTGGTTAGCGCGGCAAATAGTGCTATATAAACAATATCTTTCGTAGACATTTAATCCCCCTTTTTTCGATAAAACCGCAAACTAGGCTTTATTTGCTACCCGATTTCTTTCTCTCAAACCCTGGATCGTAAGACCGGGCTTCAATAGCAGCAGAAATATCATCTGCCATTTTGAGAGTTCGCACGATAACGGGTACGGCAATTGCTATGACACTCTTATCGAGACCTCTTGCTTTCTGAGCCTCCCGTACTTCTTCTGTAATTGACGCGAGAACAGGAATAAACCGCAAGGCAAGAGATAGAGCCAGGCTCACTTTTCCTGGATTGATTCTAAAATAATACAACCACCAAAGACCCTTTTCCAATGCGTCGATCATGTCGGAGGAACGAGTAGTCAGGGTGACAAGCGAGGCTAACAGTAAAAGTGAGGCAAGACGAATGACTACAAGTACACCGGCAGTCCAGTGATGCAGAAACACTTGGACTATAAAAATAAGCGCAAAGATCCACACAGCAGGTCGTAGTTGCGCCCAGGCAGTCTTTAATGAAATTCTGGCTAATAAGTATAAAAGTACGATACCTGTCAACGCTGCAATGGAAAGATCGATACGCGGAACGATGAAGAGTAATGTTCCCAGAATGATCAAAGAAATAATTTTGAACCCAGGGCTGATTCGATGCACAAGTGATGAACCAGGATCATACCCAGACAGGCTCATGACATCATCCTTACATACTCAGGAATAGCAACAGAGGGAATATCATCGACAACCACACGACCATCATCAAAAACGAGTACGCGGTCAAACCCCGCCAAAAACTCAAGGTCATGAGAAACTATGATCACAGTTTGAGATAAATTATCGATTGCTTCAGCAACACGACGCTTGTTACGTAAATCCAGTAAAGTCGTAGGCTCATCGAAAATTATGTAAGCAGGTTCCATCACGAGAACACCAGAAATTGCCAGAAGTTGTTTCTGACCGCCACTTAAAAGATGGGCTGGATGCTCTCTAAACTGAAGTAAGTCATATCGTGAAAGTGCCTCCTGCGTTCTTTGCTGAATTGTCTCCTTGGTAAAACCGAGATTTTTCATTCCAAAGGCCAAATCCTCTTCAACAACTGGAAAGACAATCTGATTATCAGGATTCTGGAATACAAAACCAACCTTGCGCCGGATCGCTTTACCCTCCGTTCTAGTATTCAGACCATCCACCAAAACATCACCACATTTCGGTACCAGTAATCCATTAAGAAGACGCGCAAATGTGCTCTTGCCGCAACCGTTGCTACCTATGATGGCAATTCGCCTTTCCTTCAACTGCAAATTTAAGTCTTTCAATACCACACGCTCGCTGTAAGCATGCGTTACATTTTGTATTTCCAACATAGATGGTTATCCCTCAACAATTGTGACCAGCTACATAACACGGGACCAACTTAGCACTCTATCTGACTGCAAAATCCGTAGAGCAAACTTAACCTTCGTACTGACCTCAATTCCATCAAGAAAAACACAATCCATTGATATTAAATAACTTAACCTACTTACACCGAATTTAAATAATACATTTTGCTCAGGCAGAATCTTCAGTATTTGTTTTAAGTTACAGTTTTTCTTTGGTCACTATCCTACAAGGCCAGCAGCAGCAATATCCGATATTAGAAATAATTTCGGCTCAGTTCCTAAGTTTTATTCCTTGTATATAGCCGTCGATAAACAAAGAGCATAAGATAATGACTTTTGACCATTAGCCGCATTGTTAGCAATTACCAAAATAGAATTTACCTCTATTATTCTGGTTTTTCATTTTTCTGTGACTTTCATATGCTCACTATATTTAAGCATATCGATAAAACTATCCACTAACGGTTCAGCTTCTTTCTGAATATCAAAACTGTCTGGCGCAAATAACCAATTCTCCAGCAAACCAGTTATCAACCCTCTCAGCATGATAGCGGCTCGTCGCAGATTAAGATTATAAGGAAGCTGACCTGATGCAATACAGTTGGAAAGTGACTCTTCAATACGAACATAGTCTGCAACACACAGCTCCTGACGAACTGCCACCAACGCAGACATTTCACCAACAAACTCACATTTGTGGAAAAAAATTTCCATTAACAGCCGGTTCTTCGGATCATCAACGACCGACGTCAGGATATGAATTATTAAAGTTCTTAAAATCAGGAGTGGATTATTAGGATATTTTCCTTGATACTCTTTCTCTAATTCATCAATCTTAGAATCTGTTATTCTACAAGCTTCGGAAAACAGGTCTACTTTATTTTTAAAGTGCCAGTAGATTGCACCTCGGGTTACGCCAGCCGTTGTGGCAATATCTGTCAGTGAAGTAGCAGAGACACCGCGCTCAGAAAACTCTTTTATAGCTGCGTCTATAATCTGTTGCCGGGTCTCCTCAGCCTGTTGTTTAGTTTTTCGTGCCATATACTCTGTTTTTAACCTGAAGCTGATTTACATACATTCATGTATGTTTGTATTATAGCATGCTGCTATTAATGGAGTAGTGGTTTTACGTATTGAAAGGTCAACATCTAAAAATATTGAGGTTTACTTATGCGAATAAACAGGGGAGTTTTGCCTCTGGCTACAGTACTGGTACTCTCAGGCAGCTTAGCTCTTTCAGGATGTAACGACAAAGACTCTCAGCAAGTTGCTGAAAATCAACAGGCCCCTGAAGTCGGTATCGTGACGCTGAAAACTGAACCTCTGATGGTCACAACTGAACTGCCAGGCCGAACATCAGCCTTACGCATTGCAGAAGTTCGTCCACAAGTAGGTGGCATAATTCTGAAGCGAAACTACAAAGAAGGAAGTGATGTAAAAGAGGGGACTTCTTTATACCAGATAGATCCAGCAACTTACCAAGCTGCCTATGACAGTGCTAAAGCTGATTTGGCTAAAGCTCAGGCTAATGCAGAGATAGCACGCCTGACAGTGAATCGCTATAAGCCACTGTTAGGTACAAACTATGTTAGTCAACAGGAGTTTGATAAGGCCAGCGCTGACTCTGCACAGGCGAATGCTGCGGTACAAGCAGCAAAAGCGGCTGTAGAGACTGCCCGTATTAATTTGGCATACACCAAAGTTACAGCGCCGATTAGCGGTCGTTCCGGCAAATCGACTATAACTGAAGGTGCTCTGGTTTCTGTTGGTCAACCAACAGCACTGACAACCGTTCAACAGTTGGATCCAATTTATGTGGATGTCACTCAGTCAAGTGATGACTATCTGCGTCTTAAAAATGAAATCACCAGAGGTATTGTACAGAAAGAGGGTAGTAAAGCTAAAGTTCACCTGGTTATGGAAGATGGTAAAAATTACAGTGAAACAGGCTATCTGGAATTCTCCGATATCACTGTAAATGAAACAACGGGTTCTATCACCATCCGTGCAATATTCCCTAACCCAAATGAAAAATTACTACCAGGTATGTTTGTTCGCGCAAAACTGGAAGAAGGTATTCGTCGGGATGCAATATTGGTTCCTCAGCAAGGAATTACCCGCACACCTCGTGGCGAAGCTACGGTTATGGTGGTCGGTAAAGACGAAAAAGTCGAACCACGCGTTATCACGGCAAGCCAAGCCATTGGTGACAAATGGCTGGTAACTTCCGGTCTGAAAACAGGTGATCGGGTTATCGTTACTGGCTTGCAAAAAATTCAACCTGGCATACCAGTTAAAGCAGAAGAAGTGGATTTAGATGCAAAACCTGCTGCGAACCAAGCTGAACCTGCAAAAAAGTCTTAATTAAGGAGTCGGTGATTCATGCCTAAGTTTTTTATAGATCGGCCAATCTTTGCATGGGTAATCTCAATTATTACCATGCTGGCTGGGCTGCTGGCAATTATGAAATTACCCGTGGCGCAGTACCCAACTATCGCACCGCCGGCAATTTCTATCTCCGCAACTTATCCCGGCGCAGATGCCACCACTGTGCAAAACACAGTTACTCAGGTTATCGAACAGAATATGAATGGTATCGATAATCTGGTTTATATGTCTTCCGACAGTGACTCTGCTGGCAACATGAATATCACGCTAACCTTTGAAGCGGGTACTAATCCTGACATCGCACAGGTACAGGTACAGAACAAGCTGCAACTGGCTATGCCTCTGTTACCACAAGAAGTACAGCAGCAAGGGATACATGTGGATAAGTCCACCAGTTCTTTCCTAATGGTTGCAGGGTTCATTTCTGAAGATGGCTCCATGTCACAGGAGGATATCGCTGACTATGTTGGCGCAAACGTTAAAGACCCGTTAAGCCGTGTAACTGGTGTGGGTGATTCAATGCTGTTTGGTAACCAATATGCAATGCGCATTTGGTTAAATCCTGACAAGCTCGTTGACTACAAAATGACGACTCTGGATGTAATAAATGCAATCAAAGCTCAAAATAACCAAATAGCCGCCGGTCAGTTAGGGGGAACCCCTCCAGTTCCAGGTCAACGGCTGAATGCTTCTATTATTGCCCAAACACGTCTGACTTCACCGGAAGAGTTCAGCAATATTCTTCTGCGCGTTAATACTGATGGTTCTCAGATCCGTCTGAAAGATGTGGCAAAAGTGGAATTAGGAGCAGAAAGTTACAATATCATTGCCCGCTTTAACGGTAAACCAGCTGCTGGTGTCGGTATCAAACTAGCAACAGGCGCTAACGCTCTGGATACGTCAAAAGCGGTAAAAGAAGCGCTAAAAAATATGGAGCCTTTCTTCCCTCATGGGCTGAAAATCGTCTATCCATATGACACCACTCCATTCGTTAAAATCTCTATTAACGAAGTAGTTAAAACACTAGTTGAAGCAATTATGCTGGTGTTCGTGGTTATGTACCTATTCCTACAAAACTTCCGAGCAACACTTATTCCAACCATTGCGGTTCCTGTCGTATTACTGGGAACATTTGCAATACTTGCCACATTTGGTTATTCAATAAATACATTAACTATGTTTGCCATGGTTCTCGCCATTGGCTTACTGGTAGATGATGCCATTGTGGTGGTGGAAAACGTTGAACGTGTTATGCAGGAAGAAGGTCTATCTCCGAAGGAAGCAACCAGGAAATCAATGGGGCAAATCCAAAGCGCCCTGGTTGGTATTGCCATGGTGCTGTCTGCTGTATTTGTCCCAATGGCTTTCTTCGGTGGTTCAACCGGTGCGATTTATCGTCAATTCTCGATCACCATCGTATCTGCAATGGTACTGTCTGTACTGGTAGCATTAATCCTGACGCCTGCTCTGTGTGCCACCATATTGAAACCCATTGCTAAAGGCAGTCACGGTAAACAGACCGGAATCTTTGGCTGGTTTAACCGCATATTTGATAAAAGTACCCACCACTATACTGATAGTATCGGCCGTATTCTGCGCAATACAGGCCGCTACCTGGTAATTTATGTATTGCTGGTTGCTGGTATGGCTGTCATGTTCACTCGTCTGCCATCCTCCTTCCTTCCTGAAGAAGATCAAGGGGTATTGCTGACAATGGTTCAATTACCTTCAGGTGCAACTCAAGAACAGACACAGAAAGTTCTGGATAGAATAAGTGACTACTTCAATACAGAAGAAAAAGATCTTGTGGTTTCTGTATTTACAGTAAGTGGCTTTGGTTTCAGTGGTCAGGGGCAAAACACTGGTCTGGCATTTATAAGCCTGAAAGACTGGAGTGAGCGCTCTGATGAAGAGAGCAAAGTGCCTGCCATTGTTGCCAGAGCAAGTGCTCACTTCCAAAAAATCAAAGAAGGTATGGTTTTTGCCTTTAACATTCCAGCAATTGTCGAGTTAGGTTCAGCAACTGGTTTTGATTTTGAATTAATTGACAAAGCGAACCTTGGGCATAATAAACTGACCGAAGCACGTAACCAATTGCTTGGCATGATACAAAAACATCCAGATATGTTAGTAGGTGTTCGCCCTAATGGTCAGGAAGATACCCCTCAGTATCGGATTAGGATTGATCAGGAAAAGGCGGAAGCTTTAGGTGTTTCCATCTCTGATATCAACTCGACACTAAGCACGATGTTTGGTGGCAACTATGTGAACGACTTTATCGACCGTGGTCGTGTCAAAAAAGTTTATGTTCAATCAGAAGCACCTTATCGTATGCTGCCAAGTGATATCTACAAACTGTATGTTCGTAACAAACACGGCGAAATGGTTCCATTATCTGCCTTCGCAGATATGTCTAAAGAACCATGGACCTATGGCTCGCCACGTTTGGAACGTTACAATGGTTTGCCATCAATGGAAATTCTGGGTGAAGCAGCGCCAGGTAAAAGTACCGGTGATGCAATGGCTCTGATGGAAGAATTAGCATCCCAGTTACCAAATGGAATCGGTTTCGACTGGACAGGTATGTCTTATCAGGAACGCCTGTCAGGTAATCAGGCGCCTGCTCTGTATGCACTGTCATTGATAGTGGTATTCCTCTGTCTGGCTGCACTGTATGAAAGCTGGTCAATTCCATTCTCAGTTATGCTGGTAGTACCACTGGGTATCGTTGGAGCCTTGTTAGCAACAACATTCCGAGGCTTGGATAACGATGTTTACTTTAAAGTTGGCTTACTGACTACCATCGGCTTATCGGCAAAGAACGCAATCCTAATCGTTGAGTTCGCTAAGGACCTGATGGAAAAAGAAGGAAAAGGGTTGATAGAAGCTACGCTAGATGCCGTAAGAATGCGTCTTCGCCCAATCCTAATGACATCACTGGCATTTATGCTGGGTGTTATCCCTCTAGTACTGAGTAATGGTGCAGGCTCCGGCTCTCAAAACGCAGTGGGTACCGGGGTATTGGGCGGAATGATTGCTGCAACCTCGCTGGCTATCTTTTTCGTACCGGTGTTCTTTGTCGTTATCAGACGACGTTTTAGTAAGAAAGCTGAGGAGATTGAACCTGCGTCAGAATCTCACTAATGCAACTAAACAATAATCAGAAGGCCGTTTTAACGGCCTTCTTAAATATAATAGTTGCCTGTATCAGGCAAGATTCTGACCACTAATCTACTCGCTGAACTCTTACATAAATTCGTTCAAATTTAATTAAAATTACCGCTTATGAGTAGAAAATATCTTTAAAAATCCAAGCATTACTGATTTTAATAAAATTAACGAGAAAATTGTTGGACAAAAATTGCTTTATCTTTTTTTACACTAAATGACAAAAAACAATACCAGCACATAGTGACTTATGTAATAATGATGCTATATTCATTGATTATTGTAGCCATCAGGCTATAATCTGCTGTTACGGGTATCTGAGGATAATACTGCTTTATATAAGCCTACATATTAACTCACATATACTAGCCGATATTTATAGTTTATTACGTTAAGGTACGAATTTTTGTTTAAGAGGTGATTCTGATTTACTAAAAGCAAATCAGGGTTTCTTGTAAAAAAGAAAAATAATCCCAAAGAACGATTATAGGCACATAATAATAATCTCTCGAAAGAAAATTTCTATAATACGTGCATATGTTTAGTGTTTGACTCAAATTAAGTAATGCCATACATATACGGGAGAGATACATAGCATAGATGAATATTCACTAGGATGACATGACATTGCTGAATTAAAATGCTGATGTGAGAATCTAAGGCAAGAAGCACCTCTAGTGACAGAGTACATTGAGACTGGTTGTGTAAATAATTCTTACGTCTCAGAATAATTTAAAGCTAAATGAATTGATTGAGTACATATCAATTTTAGTTTGGCACTTTAAAATAAAATATTCTGATGATTTCGACCTTCTCACTTGAATTGATAAATTTTTTGATAATACATATACTTATACTTTGTTTGGAAGCGAATAAGATTAGCTTTTCTAAACTTACGAAATGGTAAAAAAACCAATGAACGTTTAACCAGTATCCTGTTACACGATTTAAATTGCTCCTTGAGCAAAATTTGATTGAATATTTCACTAAATAATTCTTTATATATCTTAAATAAGAAAGGCGACTATGACTAAAACTGATTATCTGATGCGTTTAAGAAAATGCACTACAATTGATACACTGGAACGTGTGATTGAAAAGAACAAATATGAACTTTCAGGAGACGAACTTGAACTATTCTACTCTGCTGCGGATCACCGACTAGCTGAGCTGACCATGAATAAACTATATGATAGAATTCCACCTTCAGTGTGGAAATACGTTCGCTAAAATAGTTTTCATCAGGTAGAAAATGATCCGGGCCGGTAAAGTGCTATCGGCTTAATTAGGTTATCAATAAAATTGGTGAGGGCTCTGCCAGCGACATCCCGGCACACACATCCCCTGCTATGGCTGCTTCCTTCCGGACCTGACCAAGTTAACAAGTTAGCGTTGCGGGAGAACCAACAGAGCCCCCATTGACGTGTTGCTTTAGCTTCAAAGCGACGCCATTATCATTCATACCTACCTAAATAGCAAGACAAGCAGACCCGAATGATGATTTATTGCACATTGCGAGTAAATACACAAGAAAATGTATTATCTGACAGCTTTCAACGTAATTTCGATGTCTTTAGTCTGTCCATTATTAATCACTTCATATGCAGTATCTGTAACAAACATCAAACGATTATGCAGCGAAACAGAAGCACTGACGGCAATACGTGCATGTGGCTTAATTTCGTTTGACTGGTAAGGCAGAACAAAATGGAAAGGTGATTGTTTCCCACCTAAACGCTCTACCTTCTCAGACAGAGTAACTGAAGGCGCATCAGCCAAAGATATATCAGATAAAGTTACTGTCAGAACTGCATCCGCTGGCAACGCAATACGCTGCAATATATTAATATTGCCTTCAACAAAAGAGCGTTTTACTGGATTTTCAATCGCTTCCACCTGAGTATCTGCTATTTCAGGACCTTTACCATTACACCCAACCAAAGCAACCGCCAGTAATACGCTCGCAGGGATCTGCCATAATTTCATACACACTCCTCCACTATTAACTAATCTATATAAATAATAAAATAAATTGAAATATCAAACCGTTAAATCTAAACCGTCTGGATTATAGATTAAAAATTTGAATATAAAACTTCAATTAATCTCATATTCTTTGTTGCACTACTATCAGGACTTAAAACATTTACAATTTAGTTAGTTATTTATCATCTATTAATGGGACAATAATCATCTCTTGTACTCTCTGATAACCAGATAGAAAACAAAGGCATATTATGAGCAAGTCATTAAAGAATCTGATAAATCTGATGAACTTAGAAAAAATTGAGGAAGGTATTTACCGGGGGCAAAGTAAAGATTTAGGCTTTCCTCAGGTTTTCGGGGGACAAGTGATTGGTCAGGCACTTTATGCTGCCAAACAAACCGTTATTGATGACCGGATGAGCAACTCTTTCCATAGCTATTTCTTACGCCCCGGTGACAGTAGCAAACCCATCGTCTATGATGTCGAGATCCTGCGCGATGGCGGAAGTTTCAGTGCCCGGCGAGTCAGTGCGATTCAAAATGGTAAGCCTATCTTTTATATGACCGCCTCATTCCAAAGTCATGAAGAAAGTTTTGAACACCAGAATATGATGCCGGATGTCCCCTATCCAGAAGAACTTATCCCTCAGGACGAAATTGCGAAAAAAATGTCGCATCTGCTGCCGCAGAAGATGCAGAATATTTTTCTCCACCCCTGCCCGCTGGAAATGAGGCCAGTGAAATATTACAGCCCATTCAATTATCTACCAGAAGAACCTGTACGCTATGTTTGGTTCCGCAGTAATGGCGACATGCCTGCCGATCCTTTTATGCATCAATATCTGCTCGGCTATGCCTCTGATTTTAATTTCCTACCAACAGCATTACAGCCACATGGTGTTGGGTTCCTTGAGAAAGATATTAAGATAGCAACTATTGACCACTCTATGTGGTTCCATCGTCCGTTTAAACTAGACGACTGGTTACTCTATGCTATAGATAGTCCATCAGCTTCTGGGGCCCGTGGTTTTGTTCGTGGACAGATTTATAATTATGAAGGTGTACTTGTTGCTTCCACTGTACAAGAAGGGCTAATCAGGAAACGGAACAAATAAAAATAATAAGGGCAGCAAATAAGAAATCAGCATCACACCTACGGTCTTATTGCTGCCTGTTTATATCACAGATTAATTATAAGCACTCTCTCCATGGGAATTAATATCCAGACCTTCTCTTTCAATTTCAACAGTAACCCGCAGCCCTACCAGCAGATCTGCTATTTTAAAAGCAATAAAAGAGACAATTACTGACCAAACCACACAGATTAATATACTGAAAACCTGAATACCTACTTGTTCTAACATGGTTATACCTTCTGCATAACCGGTTCCGCCCAATGATTTTGCCGTAAAAACTCCAGTCAGGAGGCAACCTACGATCCCACATATACCATGTACACCAAATACATCACACACATCATCAACGCGTAACCACCGTTTTAAGGCCACTACTCCCCAAAGCCCGGCAAAACCCGCAATTAATCCAATAATTAGTGCACCACCAACACCAACCATTCCCGCAGCAGGTGTAATACCAACCAGCCCGGCAATACAGCCTGAGCATGCCCCTAAAAGAGAAGGTTTATTACGGAAAAGCCATTCTGCAAAAACCCATGACAGAATAGCGGCGGCAGTCGCCACAATTGTATTCAAAAATGCCAGAGCAGCGATCTCATTAGCAGCACCAGCAGAACCCGCATTAAAACCAAACCAACCGATATAGAGTATAGCAGTACCAATGAAGACCATCGGCAAGTTATGCGGTTTAAATGCTTCTTTCCCAAAACCAGTACGTTTTCCCAGTAAGTAAGCACCAACCAATCCAGCTACAGCAGCATTAATATGTACAACTGTACCACCAGCAAAATCCAACGCACCATCCTGTGAAAGAACACCACCACCCCAAACCATATGCGCCATAGGCAAGTAAGAAAACGTCAACCAGAGCACACTGAAAATTAACAAAGCCGAAAAGCGAATACGCTCGCCTAACGCGCCAATAATCAAAGCGACTGTGATACAAGCGAAAGAACCCTGAAATGCCACATGAATTAACTGATAAAAATTGCCACTTAAGTTCGTGAGTGCCAAATTCTTTAACATCACTTGACTAAAACTACCAAAAAAACCATTCCCTGGCTCAAAAGCCAGACTATAACCGTAAATCACCCACAATACACATACCAGAGCAAAGCTCACCATAACCTGAGCCATCAGCGATAAAACATTTTTACTCCGTAACAATCCACCATAAAATAGAGCGATTCCTGGAATTGTCATAAACAGAACAAGTACTGTACAAATCATCATAAAGGCATTATCAGCTCTATCAACAACACCTTCCGCTGCCTGAGATAATGATGGTAAAAAACTGGCCACAACACCGGTAGCCACAGAGAATTGTCTTTTCATATATATGGTCTCTATCAGTGACTTACAGTGCCGCATCATTAATCTCGCCTGTTCTGATACGGATAGCCTGTTGTAATTCGATGACAAAAATTTTACCATCGCCAACTTTTCCGGTGAAAGCCGATTGCTGAATCGCATGAATTACCTCCTCAACTAACTCATCTGCTACAGCAATATCTATCTTTACCTTAGGTAAAAAATTGACGCTATATTCAGCTCCACGATAAAGCTCCGCATGCCCTTTTTGGCGACCAAATCCTTTTACCTCTGTTATGGTCAACCCTTGAACACCAAGACCAGAGAGAACCTCCCTAATATCCTCCAATTTAAATGGTTTTATAATTGTCGTAATGAGCTTCATATATCCCCCTGCCATCCGGCTACTGTGTTTGCAATAAGTAATTAGCAAGGGGTGTGCCAGAAATTAAAGTATATAAAAATCAATTAATTATAGGATGAATATAAATTACAGAGAGAAGAATAGAGAGAGCAGCGAATGTCCTCTCCCGTTAGCGCACCAAATTAGTGCAAATATGATTAAATCACCATCTCTTTCTCAGAGATTGTGCCACATTCATTTAATGTATCACTCACTTGTTGTAACTGATACATCTGATAGTAACGTCCACGTCTTACCAATAATTGTTGATGGTGTCCTTGTTCAACAACTGCACCACGATGCAGCACCAGAATAGTATCAGCCTCTACAATCGTAGACAGACGGTGAGCAATCACGATCAATGTTGTTTGCTGGCGAATCAATCGTAAAGCCTGTTGTACCGCCTGTTCCGTACCAGAATCAATATTTGCTGTCGCTTCATCAAGGATCAAAATTTGCGGTGCTTGCACTAACACTCTCGCCATAGCAAGCAATTGTTTTTGGCCGGCTGACAACGTATTGCCCTGCTCTCCCAAGATAGTATGAAGACCATCAGGAAGCGTACGCACTAACTCAGCTAATTGCACAGTGTCCAATACCTGCCAAACTTTCTCTTCTGAAATATTCCGACCAAGCGTAACATTGTTAAAGAAAGAGTCAGCGAGAACGACTGGATCCTGCTGAACCATTGCCACACCATTGCGTAATACCGAATGAGACAGAGACGACACAGGCCGGCCATCAAGGTAAATCTCCCCTTTCTGCCACGGGTAATATCCCATCAGTAAATTTGCCAGCGTACTTTTTCCACTACCGGTATGACCAACCAAAGCAATAAAACCATAAGCTGGAACCTGTAAGTTAATATCTTGTAAAACTATTTTGTCATCCCGATAGGAAAAACTGACATTTTCTATATCAATTCGACCACTGGATAGTGGTTGACTATCCATACCATAACCTTGTTGAGGGCTATCCATTAATTCAAATATCCTCTCACCAGAAACTACAGCCTGTTGCAAGATTGATTGTTGAGAGGTCAGTTCGATTAGTGGTTCATTCAACCGCCCAAGATAATTGATAAAAGCATATAATACCCCGACACCAATCACTCCTGCTCCACTGAACCCAAACAACACAATAAGACCGCACAGCACCATAGTTGACAAGAAACTCAGCAATGGACGTAATAAAATCCCATCTAATCGCAACGCCTGCATTTTTGCTTTAAAATGAGCACGATTTGTTGACAACATACGTTCACCAAAACGAGCCTGCTGCCGGAACTGCTGAACAACACTCATTCCATTGATAACTTCATTAAAATTATCATTAATATCAGCTAAATAACTGCGTACCCGTCGGACAATTGGCGTACTTAGATGCTGGTATATCGCCATGACAATCAACACAACAGGAAAAATAAGCATTGCAATCAGTGCCATACGCCATTCGAGCACAAACATGGCTATCATCATCGCACCAATCAACGCTATACTCCGGAATACCGTAGGAACCACATTGACATAAAGATCTTTAATAACCTCTGTGTCGTTCGTTACACGGGAAATCAATTGCCCTACCGGTTGATGATCAAAAGCACTCAAAGGCTGGCGCAATGCTGCATTCATCACATCAGTACGAAGTTGCTGAACCACATCCACTGACACTTGATTGAACAATAAAGTCTGGAAATAGTGTAATGAGGCCGTAATCAGTTGCAGAGCAATAAAGGTTACAGACAGCCCAATAATCACTCCTACTGGCATATTACCTGTTGCAACCATATTATCGATAAAGTAACTAATCAAAATCGGACCACTTACTTCCGCAATTGCAGCCCCCCACAGCATTAGCACCGCCAGCCCCAACGGCTTACGATAATTTTTTCCATAAGCCAGCAAACGTTTCAGAGACGGCCACAATCGGCGAACCTTAGTCATCTTGATCTCCCTCAGTGGTTTCCCCGTCATCCAATGCTGCTTCAAGCTGCTGATAATGATACATATCACGATACCATCCTGGCTGCTCCGCCAGTTGCTGATGCCGCCCCTGATGTATAACAGAACCTTGCTGCATCACCAGAATATTATCAGCATCAGTTAATGCAGACAGGCGGTGTGCGCTGATAATAACCGTGCGTTGTTGTCTCCACTGGCTGAGGTTTTGTAAGATATTGTGTTCAGTTTGCCCATCCACCGCAGATAAAGCGTCATCCAGAATCAAAATCTCTGCATCTAAAAGCAATGCTCTTGCAATAGAGATGCGCTGCTTCTGCCCACCAGAAAGCATCACTCCACGCTCGCCCACTTCCGTTTGGTACCCTTCAGGTAAACGAAGAATATCTTCATGAACATTGGCAAGACGGGCAACTTCTTCGATCTGTTCCTGTGTTGCATCAGGACGTCCCAAAGCAATATTCCCGGCAACTGTATCTGAAAATAGAAAAGGAGTTTGATTGACAACAGCAAACCGTGCTCGCCATTCATCTAACCGGATATCTGCAATTTTAATCGACTGGAAAAAAATTTCCCCATCAGTCACATCAAACTGTCTCTGTATCAACGCAAGTAGTGTGCTCTTACCTGAACCGGTTGGGCCACATATCCCCAGTAACTGTCCGGGTGATAACCGGAAGTTAATTTGACTCAGAATAGTTTTATTACTTTGCGGATAATGAAACGCTTTGATATTCACATTCAGAATACTACGCTCAGGAGATAAATGACGGTTACCATCCGCAATAACCGGAGGCTCCTGCAACAAGCTACGGATACGGCTATATGCAGCACTTCCCCGTTCAACGATATTAAACATCCATGCCAGCGCTAACATTGGCCAAATCATCAGGCCAAGGTACATCACAAAGCTAGTGAGCTGCCCAAGAGTCAAAACACCATTCAGCACCATCCAGCTACCACCGCCGATAGCCAGAAAGTTTGACATACCGATAGCAATAAAAATTGTCGGATCAAATCGGGCATCCACCCTGGCAACATACATATTCTTACGCCCAGCTTCCACAGCAACCTGTTCAAACTGATTTGATTGCATATCTTCAAGACCAAATGCCTTGATCATGCGAATGCTGGTCAGACTTTCCTGAGCTTGGTTATTCAGAGCAGAAAAGGCACCTTGTGCAGATTTAAAGCGATGATGAAGTTGATCACCATATCGTTTAATGATGATTGCCATAATTGGCATAGGTAACAAAGACAATAAAGTTAACTGCCAACTAATTTGTACACTCATCATAATCAGTACTGCACAACCCATAACCAACGAGTCAACTAAAGTGAGCACCCCTTCACCCGCAGCAAATACCACACGGTCCACATCATTAGTCGCACGGGCCATCAAATCACCCGTACGGTGACGCAGATAAAACTCAGGGGTTTGTCGGCTAAGTTGCTGGTAAAAATTATTCCGTAATTTAACCGCTAATTGATATGACGCCCCAAACAACCATAAGCGCCATATATAACGCAGAATATAAACAATCAATGCAATAACCAGCATAACACCAATCCACACCATCAGTTGGTGAGATGACATAGAACCAGCACGGATGCCATCAACAATTACGCCCACCAGATATGGAGGAACCAGTAGCAGAATAGAAATGATAATAAGCAGAGTCACTGCGCCAAGATAGCGACGCCACTCGCGGCGGAAGTACCAGCTTAATTGAGAAAATAATCTCACACGCGTATATCCTGAAATAGAAATAGATAATATAAATGTTGAACAACATTCAGAATAATGAAGTTAACTCATTGAGTAATCATTAGCTAATCTGGTATCGGTAATGCTGTAGTGTACTTGATTTTTTCCATTGCAAAGCTGGATGTAACATCAATCAATCCCGAAACACCATTAACCATGCGCTTGTAGAAGAGATCATAGCTTTTCATATCCACAACTTCTACATGCATCAGATAATCACATTCACCGGCCATACGGTAAAAAGCCAGAACCTCTGGCATTTGCTTTATAAATGCAACAAATTCCTCATACCAACTACTGTTATGCTGCTGAGTTCTGATCATGACAATCACTGTCAACCCTAGCCCTAATTTTTCACTATCAATCAAAGCAACTTTGCCAACGATATATCCTTCGTCTTCAAGCCGTTTTAAACGTTTCCAGCAAGGGGTAGAGGTAAGATTAACAGCTTCCGCCAATGCATTCAGAGACAGGCTACAATCTTTCTGTAGTAACTTAAGCAATTTGCGGTCTGTTTTATCTAACATAGTCACCTCTTATAGAAAATTTTTCCATAAAGAAACCACATATTGAAAAAAATAACAATCCATTTCTCCCAGTATAAAGTTAATCTACTCATCATCAATCATATTCTAATTAAGAGTTAATAAATTATGTCGTACAGCTGGACAACCAAGGCAATCAAAGAGATTCAGGCAGATTATCAACGCAGTTCTGATACTCATCTCATCCGCCTTAATTTACCGGCCTTTCCAGGTATCCATTTATATCTGAAAGATGAAAGTACCCACCCAACCGGCAGTCTAAAACACCGACTTGCCCGTTCTTTATTCCTTTACGCACTTATCAATGGCTGGATCAAAGAAGGTACTCCCGTTATTGAATCCTCATCTGGCAGTACTGCTGTATCCGAAGCCTATTTTGCCCGTCTACTTGGATTACCTTTTATTGCTGTTATGCCCTCATACACCGCAAAACGTAAAATTCAAGAAATTGAATTCTACGGCGGGAAATGCCATTTTGTTGATCATTCAGCTCAAATTTATGACGAATCAGAACGACTAGCGAAAGAATTAAATGGTCATTATATGGATCAATTCACTTATGCTGAACGTGCAACAGACTGGCGGGGTAATAATAATATTGCTGAAAGTATTTTCCGCCAGATGCAAATGGAACCATTTCCTGAACCAGATTATATCGTTATGAGTGCTGGCACTGGCGGAACTTCCGCAACATTAGGACGCTATATCCGTTACCAGGGGTATAACACCAAGCTGATTGTTGTTGATCCAGAAAACTCTGTATTTTATGACTGCTACCGTCAAAATTGTTGTGATATTCGTGGCAATTACAGCAGCAAAATTGAGGGTATTGGCCGTCCCCGAGCAGAGCCTTCTTTTATTCCTACAGTTATCGATGACATGATACAAATACCAGATTGCGCCAGCATTGCAACGATTTACTGGCTGGAAAAATTACTGGGCAGAAAAGTTGGAGCATCTACGGGGACTAATGTTTGGGGTGCACTCCTGCTTGCCAATCAAATGCATGAACGTGGAGAACAAGGAGCAATAGTCACCTTACTGTGTGACAGTGGTGAACGTTATCTCGACACTTATTACAACCCAGATTGGGTAAAAAATAATATCGGCGATATCTCACCTTACCTCAAGCAGCTACCCAATCTCCAAGGTTATAAGTAACATAACCGTTTTATTCCAATGAGGATGTTACAATGAGACGAACTGTTGTTGTATTCAGTGGTGGGCAAGATTCCACTACATGTCTGATTCAGGCAATTAACCAATATGATGAAGTACATTGTGTCACTTTTGATTATGGTCAACGCCATCGTGCCGAAATTGATGTTGCATGTGATATCAGCCATTCTCTTGGTGTTATTGCACATAAGGTAATTGATGTCACATTACTTAACGAACTGGCTCTCAGCAGTCTGACTCGTGATAACATCCCTATCCCTAACTATAGTGAAAGTGAAAAAAGCACCCTACCCAGTACATTTGTTCCTGGCCGTAATATTTTGTTCCTGACACTGGCTGCTATATATGCTTACCAAGTTGAAGCTGAAACAGTTATCACTGGTGTATGCGAGACTGATTTCTCTGGCTACCCTGATTGCCGTGATGAATTTGTCAAAGCACTGAATAAAGCTGTAAACCTTGGCGTTGCCCGTGATATCCACTTTGAAACCCCATTGATGTGGCTCAACAAAGCTGAAACCTGGGCATTGTCCGATTACTATCAGCATTTAGATTTCGTCCGTAGCCAGACACTGACTTGTTATAACGGCATTCAAGGTAATGGGTGTGGTACATGTGCAGCTTGTCATCTCAGAGCTAACGGACTGGAACAATATCTGAATGCGCCTGAGAAAATAATGACTGAAATGAAAGCAAAAACACATTTATCTTAACCCAAAGGACAATGGGAACATTCTCCTCTCATTGTCCCGTTTTCATCAAAGCTCCCATTATTTCACGTAATTCACCTTCAATAGACAATGCCTTTTGCGTTTTCCTATCAATCCACACAAATGTGGTTTTAGCATCTGTAATGAGTTGATTATCCCTCTTGCGTATTATTTCCTGAGAAAATACACCACTTCTGTTTCTCAACTCAGTTAATCGGCAATCCACTTCCAATTCATCACCAAGAACGGCTGAACTACGATAATTAATATTCATGTTAACCACCGCAAACCCAACATTATTTTTCTGTATCCATTCCACTACAGAGTGCTTATATAGCCATTCCCATCGAGCACTTTCCATAAACTCCAAATAGCGGGCATTGTTTACATGTTGAAATAAATCGATATGATAACCATGAACTTTTATAATTGAACTCATAATATTGCCTTAATGTTAACGTCACTCATCTGACCAGATTCGGTTAACAATAGCAAAACAAAAAATTTACACGAATTAAAGTGATTTATTTGCAACCCCGATCACAACATCCCCACTCACAAAATAAATCATGAATGAGGATGCTGGATGGCTACTAATAACTCAACTTACTTCTGTTTCGTTCGATAAAAACTGGCCCTATTCCCTGAACCTCCTGTAATTGTTCCACAGCAGTAAATGAGCCATGTTTTTCACGATACTCAACAATTCCCTGTGCTTTTTTTACCCCAATACCATTCAGTGCTTTTGCTAACTCTTCTGCACTTGCAGTATTAATATTCACCTTTCCCTTTTCTTCTACTTTCAAAGCATCTGGTTGCTGTAACTGCTTTTCTGATGAAGAATTACTTGTAGTACTGGCTGTTTTAGCGACTTTATCTTTTACTTGTTCAGCGGCGATTGCAAATTGCCCTCCACACGCATAAAGCAAGCCAGCAAGCAAAACAGATAAAATTCCCGATTTTTTCATACTCATTCCTCCGTGTTTTATTGGTACAAAAAAGATTGCCACAGATAAATTTGAGCACAATAGATGAATATCAGATATGCGAAAGGCCGCGAAAGCGGCCTTTATGAGCAAGATAATTACAAAAATATTTGCGATATTTCCCGCAAATTTTTATTCAATATGACCTAACTTAATTTTGGCTTTTTCACGCAAGCTAATCAGTAATGACTCCAGCATCGCGTTACCCATCTCACTCTGGTAACCATCAGTCATGCTTTTAATTTGCTCTTCGGATACAACACCTGGAGTCACTTTATCCAATTGAATCAAAACAACGTCATCCAAGCTATTTTTCGCTAAACCATACTCTGCCTTAGCTTCTTTTGGCTGTGGTAAAGCGAATACCGCATCAACCAATACATTATTCTGAGGTATACGCTGAATAACCTGAGATTCACCAAAATGAATGCCTGCGTCTTTCAGAGCTTGTTCACCTTTACCTTCTTTTAAGGCAGCAAGTAATCCCTCACTTTCAATTTGAAGCTGTTTTTCAGCTTTCTGACGCTTAACCAGTTCGATAACCTGTTCTTTAACTTTCTCAAATGGCTGCACTGTTTCTGGCTTGTAATTATCTACACGCAGAACAAACGCACGATCACCTTCAACTGAGATCACATCAGAGTTAGTGCCTGTTGGCCCTTGCCCGTCAACAAGATTACCTTCAAAAATTGCATGAATAACAGAACTAAAATTAATCTCTGCCGGCACATTATTGCGATCAAACCAATTAGTCGTCACAACTTTAATAGCTGAAACTTCCTCAGCAGCAGCTAAAGATTCATTATCGCTGGTAGCCGCATCACTGACCTTCTGTTGCAGAGCATAGAAAGCATCTACCGCTTTTTCCTGCTTAACTATTTTCTCAATTTCAGGGCGAACTTCAGACAAAGGCTTAGTTATTTGAGGCTTAACATCATCTAAATGGAAAATAGCGAAACCATTAGGAACTTTAATCACAGAAGAAGTTTGGCCTTTCTCTCTCAAGTTAGCTTTTTTCATCTCTTCAGGAAGAGAATCCGCTTCCATCCAGCCAATATCGCCATGACTTTTCGCTGAAAACTTATCTGTGGATTTTTTAGTCGCCAATTTACCAAAATCAGCACCTTTATTCAGCTCATCAAGCACTGCTTTGGCTTCAGCTTCAGTTGCAAGCTGAATCAGACTGTACTTTTTCTGCTCTGATTGAGTATAACGCTTCAAGTTGTGCTCATAGTAAGTATCAATATCAGCGGATGTGGCTGAAACTTTATCCATTTCGTCTACAGCATCCATCTTTATATAACTTACTTTCACTTCTTCGGGAGCAATAAAGCTGTTCTTATTTCGAGTGTAATAATCCTGTAAATCTTTATCTGTCACTTCTTGCTGCGCCTGGATTTTCTTCAGCTCCAGTGTAGCCAGACGGACTGTCCTCTTTTGCAAAAGCAATTCAGCATTGAGTTTTGCCTCACCAGGCAATGCTATTTCACTACCAGAAAAAGCCATAACTAATTGCTGATTAATTAAATTCTGGCGTGTTTGTTCAGCAAAAATATCCGGACTCTGATTGAAACGGTTAAGCAGTTCCAGGTATTTGTTGTTATCAAATTTACCATTTGTCTGAAAATAAGGGATATTTCGGATAGAATCCTTAACTTGCTCATCACTGGCAGATAGACCCAATTCACGGGAATATTGCTCAATCAACGCGTTATTAATCAGACGTTCCAAAGCCTGGCTACGAATCTGCTTCATACTTTGTTCGTCACTTGCCAACACAGAGAATTTATCTCCCAGTTGTTCTTGCAACGTGTTTCTCTCTTGCTGAAACGCCTGCTCCAATTGAGTACGACTGATAGTCTGACCATTCACTTCGGCAGCATAACTACCAGTTCCACTTGTCAAGTAGCCCCCAACCCCCGTCAGTACAAAAGACAAGATAATGAGAGCCAGCACGATTTTAAGCACAGGACTGTTTGCCGCCGTGCGTAGGTTGTCCATCATAAAGAGGCAAAACTCCGCTTTGGTGAAATAGAAAACGCCATATTACGCTAATTCAAGCGTTAAGAGAAAAAAAGCGCACCAATCAATTGATGCGCTTCTATTTTAGCTTACCAAATCTGTCTCGTCAGTCTATGTTTACCAATATAGCAGACGTTGACAAAGAATATTTGGTTTGTGTTACTCGTTAACCGCGTCTTTCAAACCCTTACCTGGACGGAAAGCAGGTACTTTAGCCGCAGCAATTTTGAGCTCTTTCCCTGTTTGAGGGTTACGACCAGTACGAGCAGAACGTTCACGAACAGCAAAAGTACCGAATCCCACCAGAGCAACATCATCGCCATCTTTCAATGCAGCAGTTACAGAAGAAATGAATGCATCTACTACACGCCCTGCAGCTGCTTTAGAAATATTAGAGTCAGCAGCAATTTTGTCGATCAGTTGTGATTTATTCACTCTTATCATCCCCATATAGTATTTTACTATCGCATCAGAATCCTAACAGATAACCCGATAGCAGTGCCGTTATATCAATCCTTTCCGGTATTGGCAAGAAATCATAAAACAGCAAAATATTTATTAGACAATTCATCCAAGTTAACGATACAAAAAAAGCTGGTAAGCCTGAATTCACTTACCAGCCTATATTTCATCCATAGCTCTTGGGATCGTTCACTATTTTTATACTATTTAACTGACACTAATTCCGCGCCAAACGCAGGATCCTGCAATGTAATAGCTAAAACATCTTCAATACGCTTAACCGGATGGATCTGTAGATCCGCAATAATGTTCTGAGGAATTTCTTCCAGATCACGTTTATTCTCTTCCGGAATCAAGACTGTTTTAATGCCACCTCGATGCGCAGCCAATAGTTTCTCTTTCAAACCACCAATTGGCAGAACTAAACCACGCAGAGTAATTTCCCCCGTCATAGCAACATCAGCCCGAACTGGATTACCTGTTAGACAAGAAACCAATGCTGTGCACATAGCGATACCTGCACTTGGGCCATCTTTTGGTGTTGCACCTTCTGGAACGTGGACATGAATATCCCGCTTTTCATAGAAATCAGAATTGATACCCAGTTTATCAGCCCGGGCACGAACAACGGTCAATGCAGCCTGAATGGACTCCTGCATAACCTCACCTAATGAACCGGTATACGTCAGCTTACCTTTCCCTGGAACACATGCGGTTTCAATGGTTAATAAATCACCGCCAACCTCAGTCCATGCAAGTCCTGTGACTTGACCAATACGGTTTTCTGTATCTGCACGACCATAATCCACACGTTGAACACCCAGATAATCCTTCAGATTATCTGCATTGATCTCAATGTGTTTTAAGCTCTTATCCATGAGCAATGTTTTCACCGTCTTACGGCACAGTTTAGAAATTTCTCGTTCTAAACTACGCACTCCGGCTTCACGGGTGTAATAACGGATAATGCCAATAATGGCACTGTCATCAATAGTTAATTCATCTTTTTTCAGGGCATTACGCTCAATCTGCTTAGGCAGCAAATGACGTTTGGCAATATTTAGTTTTTCATCTTCGGTGTAACCGGAAAGACGAATAATTTCCATACGATCCAGCAATGGTGCCGGAATATTCATAGAGTTGGATGTTGCAACAAACATGACATCTGACAAATCATAATCGACTTCCAGATAATGGTCGTTAAATGCCACGTTCTGTTCCGGGTCCAAAACTTCCAATAAGGCAGAAGCTGGATCACCACGCATATCAGATGACATCTTGTCGATTTCATCCAACAGGAATAATGGATTTTTCACCCCAACTTTGGACATTTTCTGAATCAATTTACCCGGCATAGAACCAATATAGGTACGGCGATGACCACGGATTTCCGCTTCATCACGAACTCCGCCCAATGCCATACGCACATATTTCCGCCCGGTTGCTCGTGCAATAGACTGGCCTAAAGAAGTTTTACCCACCCCTGGAGGCCCAACCAGACATAAAATCGGCCCTTTAATTTTACTGATTCGGCTTTGTACTGCCAGATACTCAAGGATACGCTCTTTCACGCGCTCCAAACCATAATGGTCAGTATCCAGAGTCTCTTGGGCTTTAACCAAATCTTTTTTAACTTTACTGCGGACAACCCACGGAACCTGTACCATCCAATCAATGTAGCTACGGACAACCGTCGCTTCCGCCGACATAGGAGACATCATTTTCAGCTTTTGTAATTCAGCTTCCGCTTTTTCATGGGCTTCTTTTGGCATTTTTGCCGCTTCAATTTTGCGCTTGAGAGTCTCATACTCATCAGGCGCATCATCCATTTCACCCAGCTCTTTCTGAATCGCTTTCATCTGTTCATTCAGGTAGTACTCGCGCTGGCTTTTTTCCATTTGTTTCTTCACGCGATTACGGATGCGTTTTTCTACCTGTAACAGATCAATTTCTGATTCCATCATTGCCATTAGATATTCAAGGCGCTCAACAACATCAGACATTTCCAGAACAGTCTGTTTGTCACTGAGTTTCAATGGCATATGAGCAGCAATTGTATCAGCTAATTTAGCAACATCTTCAATATTGTGCAGTGAGGTCAGAACCTCCGGCGGGATTTTTTTATTGAGCTTAATGTAACCTTCAAACTGATTAATAGCCGTTCTGATCAGAACTTCCTGCTCACGCTCATCAACGATTGGTGAATCAAGATACTCAGCCTGAGCAGAAAAATGCTCGCCATTATCAGTCAGAGTCGTAATACGGGCACGTCTCAACCCTTCAACAAGTACTTTTACGGTGCCATCAGGCAGTTTTAACATCTGTAAAATAGAAGCTAATGTACCAACGGAGAAAAGATCATTAACCCCTGGCTCATCAGTTGAAGCTTCTTTTTGCGCAACCAACATGATCTGTTTGTCATGATCCATTGCTGCTTCCAGGCAGTGAATAGACTTTTCACGCCCTACAAACAGTGGGATCACCATATGCGGGTAAACCACCACATCGCGCAGAGGCAATACAGGGATTTCTATGCGTTCGGAACGCTCAGGATTCATAGAGCTCTCTCTTCGTTTAGCTTTCGCCAGTTTTTAAGGAATCTCGTGAAACACGGTTCTCACGAGTTTCACTTCATAGAATATAAAATATATGGGGACAGGAATTTGACATTCAATGGTATGGCACTTTAATTAAAAACAAAATGAGGGCAACCCCCTCATTTTATTCAATAATATCTCGTTTAGTGAATTCCCTGTCCTGGCCTCAATTATTCACCAGAAACCTGGGCATCCGGCTTGCTGTAAATCAGTAATGGTGCAGATTGACCATTGATAACTGATTCATCTACAACAACTTTGCCAACATTTTCCATTGATGGCAAATCGTACATCGTGTTCAGCAATGCACCTTCAACAATAGAGCGCAGGCCACGGGCCCCTGTCTTACGAAGCACCGCTTTCTTAGCAATAGCGATCAGAGCTTCATTTCTGAACTCCAGATCGACACCCTCAAGGTTAAATAGAGCCTGATACTGCTTAGTCAGCGCATTTTTAGGCTCTTTTAGAATCTGAATCAACGCTTCTTCACTCAGTTCAGTAAGCGTGGCAACAACAGGTAACCGCCCAATAAACTCAGGAATAAGACCAAACTTGATCAGATCTTCTGGTTCAGCCTGTGCAAATAATTCACCTTCAGTCGCTTTTTCTGACTCACCTTTGACTTTCGCACCAAAGCCAATACCAGTACTGGTATTCAGACGCTGGCTAATCACTTTATCCAGACCGGCAAACGCCCCACCACAGATAAATAAGATTTTAGAGGTATCTACCTGTAAAAACTCCTGCTGTGGATGTTTACGCCCGCCCTGAGGAGGAACCGCCGCAATTGTACCTTCAATCAATTTCAGCAGCGCTTGCTGTACACCTTCCCCTGAAACATCCCGGGTAATTGACGGGTTATCAGATTTACGTGAAATTTTGTCAATTTCGTCAATGTAAACAATACCGCGTTGAGCTTTCTGCACATCGTAGTCACATTTTTGCAGTAACTTCTGAATAATGTTTTCTACATCTTCGCCCACATATCCCGCTTCGGTCAGCGTAGTCGCATCTGCCATAGTAAAGGGAACATCAAGATAACGGGCCAGTGTTTCAGCCAGCAGTGTCTTACCACTCCCTGTCGGCCCAATAAGCAGAATATTACTTTTACCTAATTCAACACTGTTACTGGTATCGCCATTACGTAACCGCTTGTAGTGATTATAAACAGCAACTGCTAACACTTTTTTCGCCGTTTCCTGGCCGATAACATAATCATCCAGATGCTGACGAATTTCATGAGGAGTTGGTAATGCACTACGCTCACGATGTGGTACAAGCTCTTTAATTTCTTCGCGAATGATGTCGTTACATAAATCCACACATTCATCGCAGATATACACTGACGGGCCAGCAATCAATTTCCGCACTTCATGTTGGCTTTTCCCGCAGAAAGAGCAATACAGCAGCTTTCCTGAACCGTCTTTGCGCTTATCTGTCATCAGTCACAACCTCACTTTAATCAACTGCCACCCCAGATTCATCTGGCAAAGCAGGAAACTCTGCTATTACCCCGAACGGCATAGCCTTACCAAATGGTAAGGCGAATATTTATATTATAGCTTCCGGGAATAATAAATTAATCGCGATGGGTGAAAATCTTATCAACCAACCCATACTCTACAGCTTCACTTGCTGACAAGAAACGATCACGTTCTGTATCTTTCTCAATTTCTTCAAGGGTTTTTCCCGTATGTTTTGCCATCAAATCATTCATACGCGCTTTAACTTTAAGTATTTCCTGGGCATGGATCTCAATATCCGTAGCCTGCCCTTGGAAACCACCTAATGGTTGATGGATCATGACCCGGGAATTTGGCAGACAGATACGTTTTCCTTCTGCGCCGGCAGTCAGCAAGAATGCCCCCATTGAACATGCCTGCCCCATACAAATGGTGCTAACATCCGGTTTAATAAACTGCATCGTGTCATAAATGGACATGCCCGCAGTAATCACACCACCTGGTGAATTAATATATAAGAAAATATCTTTTTCCGGATTCTCTGCCTCAAGGAACAGCATTTGGGCCACAATCAGGTTTGCCATATGATCTTCAACCTGACCGGTCAGAAAAATAATACGTTCTTTTAACAGGCGTGAATAGATATCGAACGAACGCTCTCCACGTGCAGTCTGTTCAATTACCATCGGCACCAAAGCCATATGAGGCACATATTGATCCCGCTTGTCGCTATATGACATTTCCGTCTCCTAATAGAATTCATGTTGGTGCCATTCATAACCGATTCTACTTGAGATAAGCGATGATGACCATGATTCAAAAGTTAATCAATCAAAGGAGGATTACCCCTGAAAAATTTTGCAATCATATACATAATGTAAAAAAGGATCTGGGGTTAAACCCGCTTTTTTCAAGAAAAATTTCGCCTTTATTCATAAAAAAACCCGCAGATAAATCTGCGGGTTCAGTTTCACAGAGATGATAAATTCGTTATCTCAAGCGAAGCTAAAGCTTACGCCATTTGATTCTGATTCATTAACTCATTGAAAGTTGTTTCTTTTTCAGAAACTTTTGCTTTACCCAGAAGAACTTCAACAGCTTGTTCTTCTAGAGCAATATTACGAACATTGCTCATCAATTCCTGGTTTTTACCATAGAATTCGATCACTTCCTGAGGATCTTCATAGGCGGAAGCCATTTCCTCAATCAGTCCTTTAACACGCTCTTCGTCAGCTTTCAGTTCATTGCTACTGATAACTTCACCTAATAACAGGCCAACAACAACGCGACGTTTAGCTTGTTCTTCAAACAGTTCACGAGGCAATTCCAACGCTTGTTTTTCATTGCCACCAAAACGCTGGGCAGATTGACGGCGCAGAACATCAATTTCGCCATCAACAACAGCGGCCGGAACTTCGATTTCGTTAGCGTTAACTAAACCATCGATAACCTGAGATTTAATACGGTTACGAACTGCATTTTTCAGTTCACGTTCCATATTCTTACGTACTTCTGCACGCAGGCCGTCAACAGTGCCATCAGCAATACCGAAACGTTTGATGAATTCTTCAGTTAACTCCGGCAATTCACGCTGTTCCACTTTTTTCAAAGTGATCGCAAACTTAGCTGCTTTACCTTTCAGATTTTCAGCATGATAATCTTCTGGGAAGTTCACATCAATAGTGAACTCTTCACCAGTTTTATGACCAACAATGCCCTCTTCAAAACCTGGGATCATACGACCCTGACCCATAGCCAGAACAAAATCAGAAGCTTTGCCGCCTTCAAACTCTTCACCATCAACAGAACCGTTGAAGTCAACAGTAATACGATCTTCCGCACTAACAGCTTCTTCGGTTTCTTTCCAGTCAGCCTGCTGCTTACGCAATGTTTCCAACATTGCATCAACATCTTCGTCTTTTACTTCAACAACTGGTTTTTCAACTTCAATAGCTTCCAGGTCTTTCAGCTCAACTTCCGGATACACTTCAAATTCTACAGAATAAGTGAAATCTTCGCCGTCTTTGAACTGCTCTGGCGCATAACTTGGCGCACCCGCTGGATTGATTTTTTGTTCGATGATTGCATTAATAAAGTTACGTTGCATCAGATCACCCAGAACATCCTGAATAACAGAAGCACCATAACGCTGTTTAACGATGTTCATAGGCACTTTGCCTTTACGGAAACCATCGATACGAACTTTTTTTGCTACATTGACCAACTCACTGCTAACTGCCTTTTCAACATCGGCAGCAGGAACGGTGATTGTCACACGACGCCCAAGGCCTTGAGTGGTTTCAACAGAAACTTGCATCTTTTTACCTCAAAAAAATCATAGTGCTCGGTCAACTCCAGAGACCGTACAACCGGCAGATGTTCTATGTGCCAATCGCAACACTCTCTAAGAACCGGGGCGGTCGCATTTAAAAACCGAGAATCCCTGATGTCAGAAGCGTCCCGAAACCATTCTAAAAATTAGACGCGACATTATAGCGATGCAGACGGTGTGAGTCGAGAATTGCTAACAAAAGCCCGAGGTATTCATCAATTCCATGCAACAACAATTTCTTAACTATCAGAATTGCGTTCAAAATGTGTCACATACAAAACGCAAAAACGGCCCAAAGGCCGTTAATCGGGTTCATTCTATTTTAATATCGCAATTTCAGGAGAATGTCCCAATTAAGTACTCAGGCCACATTACCACCCCGACAAGCCGGTGAAGTTAAAACAGTATCCTGCAATTCATTCCACTCTTTTTCGGTATAGGTATGCAACGCCAAAGCATGAACACCTGCGGCCAGTTCTGCCGATAATGTACCGTAAACAGAACGATGGCGATTCAGCATACGTTCACCAACAAATTTATTACTGATGATTACAACCTTAAAATGGCTTTCAGAACCTACAGGTACATTATGACGATAACTTTCATCAATAACCTCAAGATATGAGGGATTAAATGCAGCCTGTAATTTCTCTTCTATATCCTGGTACACCATAATCATTCTCCTTAAACTACACAGCAATCGTACTGCCAACCATATCAATGATTTTAGTCTATTCTTCATGAGTTATAGCACCTGTGTATTAAAATATCTTTTAATCAAACCCCACATCAAAAGGTTTTTGTACACGTTTACCTCATCAGGGATATGCCATGATCAAAGGCAGTGCTATTATTGGCGTAGTTTATGCTTATTAAATTGATAAGTATTACTGGACATCCTTATCACTGATGAGAAAATCAACATGCTGAAAAGAATATTATTCCCGCTTATAGCCCTTTTTCTTCTTGCTGGTTGTGCTGCTCCCAGCAATACCCTGACCATCGAACCTAAAATTACGCTGCCAACAGCAGACCCAACTATGGGGGCTATTACCATCAGCATCAGTGGTGCCGATAATCGTCAATCTCAGACACTCGCTCAAGTTAACCGCAATGCAAAGCTGGAAATACTGAAACCGTCCCGTGATCTGCGTTTTCTACTCCAGGAAATCCTGGAAAAACAGATGGCTGCCCGTGGTTATATGATTGGCTCTCCAGCCAATGCTAATCTGCAAATTATTGTGAACAACCTGTATGCAGATGTTAAAGAAGGCAGCTTACGTCATAATATTTCAACAAAAGCCGATATTTCCATCATCAGTGCAGCGCAAAACGGAAGTAAACAAGTTAAAAACTATCGCACCAGCTACAATGTGCAAGGCCCTCTCGGAGCAACCAATGAGAAAATTGCTGATGCGGTAAATACTGTACTATCTGAAGTCATCGCAGATATGGCTCAGGATCCTTCCGTTAGTAATTTCATCAAACAAAATGCCCGCTAATTAAGGATTAATGACTTACTCTGTCCGCCAAGGACAGAGTTTTGGGAGGCTCATGCATTATCGTTATCTCACTGTTTTTACTCAACATAACTCACGTATCCTGCTTTTACTTGGCTTTGCTTCTGGTTTACCTCTCGCACTGACTGCCGGCACCCTACAAGCGTGGATGACCGTTGAAGACGTCGATCTTAAAACTATTGGCTTCTTTTCCCTTGTCGGCCAGGCATATGTTTTCAAATTTCTTTGGTCCCCTTTTATGGACCGCTTTACCCCCTCTTTCCTTGGGCGCCGCCGTGGTTGGCTGCTTGTTACACAGTTATTACTAATAGCCAGTATTGCTGCAATGGGTTTTCTCCAACCATCTCAACATTTATGGTGGCTGGCAGCACTGGCAGTCGCCGTCGCTTTCTGTTCTGCGTCACAAGATATCGTCTTTGATGCTTATAAAGCAGATTTACTCAGTAGCGAAGAACGGGGAGTAGGAGCGGCTGTTTCGGTACTTGGTTATCGGTTGGCAATGTTAGTTTCAGGCGGGTTAGCATTATGGATCGCAGACCGCTATATAGGCTGGCAATACACATACTGGTTGATGGCTGGATTGATGCTGATTGGCGTCTATGCGACGTTAAGAGCCAGAGAGCCCGAAATTAACGCACCTCCACCCAAAACACTCCAGCAGGCCGCAATAGAACCATTAGCTGATTTTTTCAGTCGGAATAATGCGTGGCTGATACTGCTATTAATTGTCATGTATAAAATAGGCGATGCCTTTGCTGCCAGTCTCAGCACCCCATTTCTCATCCGTGGTATTGGTTTTGATGCTGGTGAAGTCGGTATGATCAACAAAACACTGGGATTAGCCGCAACTATCGTCGGTGCATTATATGGTGGTTATTTGATGCAACGATGGAGTTTATTTCGCTCACTAATGATATTTGGCATTCTTCAAGCCATCTCTAATACTGGATACTGGCTGTTATCCATCACTGACAAAAATATCTACACTATGGGCAGCGCCATTTTTCTGGAAAATATCTGTGGTGGAATGGGAACCGCTGCATTTGTTGCCTTACTTATGGCTTTATGTCACAAATCATTCTCCGCAACACAGTTTGCTTTATTATCTGCCTTATCGGCTGTTGGACGAGTATACGTCGGCCCGATTGCTGGTTGGTTCGTTGAATTACATGGCTGGCCAAACTTCTATCTGTTTTCTATAGCAGCCTCTGTTCCAGGTTTATTACTGCTATTTATCTGCCGCCAAACTCTGGCTTACACCCAACAAACCAATGATTTTATGCCGCGTACTGAGTTCAGAAATTTTTATCGCCTGGCTCTTGGCTTACTATCATTAGCAAGTATCTTTCTTACATTTTGGTTATTTACCATAATCACCAATGCTCTCAACTGGACTAATGCACCTAATCTGGCCGAACAATTACTATTGTTAGGAGCACAGTTCAGTATCGCCGGCATCATTTTAGGCAGCGTTCTGGATTATCTTGCATTAAGAAGGAACAAATTGGCTTAACAAAGTGAAAACATTAAATTAATTTATTAAAGGTTGACTACGGTCAGCCTTTTTATATCCGGCTAAAAACTAAGTGATAACGATCACATTTTGGATAGTCATTTATCTAAAAGTGCTATTTTTGAGTAATTATTGGATTGTTCAATATTCATATCCGCGTAAAATCAGGCTACCATTTTTAAAGCTTATCTATATAGCTTTAAAATTAAAAACCTCTTTTCATGGATGCGTTAGAGAAATTTATGAGAAAAACCATTCTGGCTACTGCCTTATTTACTACTGTCTCAGTTCCAGCTTATGCTGAATATCAATGGGGCTTTGCTAATATCAGCATGAACTACCTCGACTGGACCAGCCACACCACACATAAATCAGGGCAAACCTCTCATAAAGACGACTTTGCCTATGTGGAACTGGAAGGCGGAACCGGATTTGACTGGGGTGAATTATACGGGTTCTTTGATCTGGAAAATGCTTTCAACAGCAAACATGCTCAACCAGGGGATAACCAAAGATACACCTTTAAAACAACCGGGCGCTTCTATCTGGCTGATACTGGTTTCAATCTCTACGGCCATGTTTACGGGACTTATTCCCTCCCAGGTAAAGCACACGGTGGAAATTTCCATGAGGTAAATACCCTGTATGGTATTGGCTACAACACTGACATCGCCGGTGTCTGGTTCAAACCATTCGTTGCATTACATTATGTTGATCAAACTTTCTACTCTGGTAATAACGGCTATGTTGTCGGCTGGGTGGCAGGTTATGATTTTCAGCTCTGGCAGGAAAAATTCAGTATAACTAACTGGAATGAAATAGAACTTAACCGGAATGAGCGCTATGGCAATGGCGGGCGGGACGGTGTTAACGGCGCAGTGGCATTGTGGTGGACACCTCACCCATCTTTCACAACCGGCGTTCAATATCGATATGCCGATCATAAATTAGGTGAAGGGTTCTGGCAGGATGGAATTGTCTACACCATCAAATATAATTTCTAATTACTGATGTTAACTGTGAGCTGCTTCTGGGTAGCTCTCAGTTAATTTAATTCTTAAATAAAATTGCCGTCATGAAAATCTTTAAAGTAAATTTTTATATTTTTCTTTCCACTGAAAAATATAAAAATATTTCAATATAAATTAATATTTCCATCACATTTCAGTCACACCTCGTTAAGCTGAAATAACCTTTTCAAGCTAGCTCTTGCCGCATCTTCCATTTACATGTGATCCCACTAACATAAAGGGTCAACAACCTATCAACTAACTATTACAAATGTTTACACTCCTGTGGCCTTACCGTAGAATGCCCACACTGATGAAACGACAATAGAGCTTTTGTTATTTGGAGTCGTTAGACTTATGAAATACAATAAAAGTATTGGGATATTGTCATTACTGGCAGCCACTCTTATGTTGAATGGTTGTGATATGGTATTGATGAATCCTAAAGGCGCCATCGGCGCTGAACAAAAAACGCTAATACTCACGGCTATTGGCCTGATGCTTATCATAGTTATTCCGGTAATCATCATGGCATTTACCTTTGCCGTGCGTTACCGCGAAGCCAACAAAAACGCTACCTATCGCCCTAACTGGGCACACTCAAATAAAATTGAGCTGGTAGTGTGGACGGTTCCTATCATTATCATTATCATTTTGGCAACTATTACCTGGAAAACAACCCACGAGCTTGATCCATATAAGCCACTGGTCAGCGACGAAAAACCAGTGACTATTGAAGTAATCTCTCTTGACTGGAAATGGCTGTTCGTTTACCCGGAGCAAGGTATCGCTACCGTTAACGAAATTGCCTTCCCTACTGGTGTTCCTGTTAACTTCAAAATCACCTCTGATTCTGTGATGAACTCATTCTTCATCCCACAGTTAGGTGGTCAAATCTACGCAATGGCGGGTATGCAGACGAAACTTCACTTAATTGCCAATGAACCAGGCACTTATAAAGGTTTGTCCAGCAGCTACAGCGGGCACGGCTTTTCCGGCATGAAATTTACTGCCACAGCTACCGCGGATCGTGAAGGTTTTGAACAATGGGTCCAAAAAGTAAAAGCCTCTCCCAAAACCCTGGATACCATGCAGGCATTTGATGAGTTAGCCAAACAAAGCCAGAACCATCCGGTTGAATACTTCTCAAGCGTTAAGCCTAACCTGTATCAAGACATTATTGCCAAATTTATGGGCGACATGAACATGCATGGCGGCCACGGTGCAACGACAGGTCATAACATGAATATGAGCGAAATTGCTCATGCCGGAGTTGAGGAATAAAGTAATGTTGGGAAAATTAACACTTGATGCAATCCCATTGCATGAGCCCATTATCATGGTCACTCTTGCAGGGATTCTCTTCGGAGGGCTCGCAGTTGTCGGAGCCCTGACCTATTTCCGTAAATGGAAATGGCTGTGGAGCGAGTGGTTAACCAGCGTTGACCACAAAAAAATCGGTATTATGTACATCATCGTGGCGCTGGTCATGATGCTCCGTGGCTTTGCCGATGCCATCATGATGCGCGGTCAGCAGGCTGTCGCCTCCGCTGGCGAAGCAGGTTTCCTGCCGCCGCATCACTATGACCAGATCTTTACCGCCCACGGCGTCATCATGATTTTCTTCATGGCAACACCTTTCGTTGTCGGCCTGATGAACATCGTGGTTCCACTACAGATCGGTGCCCGTGACGTTGCGTTTCCATTCCTGAACTCACTGAGTTTCTGGTTCTTTGTCGTTGGTGTCGCACTGATTAACATCTCGCTGGGTGTAGGTGAATTCGCTCAAACTGGCTGGTTAGCCTACCCTCCACTCTCAGGTATAGAGTATAGCCCTGGCGTTGGGGTCGATTACTGGATATGGAGTCTCCAGATATCGGGTATCGGTACGCTGCTGACAGGCGTTAACTTCTTTGCCACGATCCTGCGGATGCGTGCCCCCGGCATGTCTATGATGAAAATGCCTGTATTCTCTTGGGCAGCACTGTGTACTAACGTACTGATCATCGCAGCATTCCCGATTCTGACTGTTACCATTGCCCTGCTGACTTTCGACCGCTACATGGGCACCCATTTCTTTACCAATGATATGGGCGGTAACATGATGATGTATATCAACCTGATATGGGCCTGGGGTCACCCTGAGGTTTATATTTTGGTACTGCCGGTCTTTGGTGTCTTCTCTGAAGTTACTGCGACGTTCTCGAAAAAACGGCTGTTCGGCTATACTTCTCTGGTATGGGCAACCATTGCCATTACCGTGTTGTCGTTCATCGTATGGCTGCATCACTTCTTTACAATGGGCTCCGGCGCGAACGTTAACGCCTTCTTCGGTATAGCCACCATGATTATCTCGATTCCGACAGGGGTTAAGATCTTCAACTGGCTGTTCACGATGTATCAGGGCCGTATTGAGTATAAAACACCGATGTTGTGGACTGTTGGCTTTATCGTCACCTTCTCGATCGGTGGTATGACTGGGGTTCTGCTGGCTGTTCCGGGTGCAAACTTCGTTCTGCATAACAGTCTGTTCCTGATCGCACACTTCCATAACGTTATCATCGGTGGTGTTGTCTTCGGTTGTTTCGCTGGTACTGCTTACTGGTTCCCAAAAGCATTTGGTTTCACACTAAATGAAAAATGGGGTGTCCGCGCATTCTGGTTCTGGATCATTGGCTTCTTCATCGGCTTTATGCCAGTTTACGCACTCGGCTTCATGGGTATGACCCGTCGTATCAGCCAGGATATCAACCCTGAATTCCATACTCTGCTGGTTGTCTCCGCAATCGGTGTTGCACTGATTGCCGTTGGTATCTTGTGTCAGGTCATTCAATTCTACGTCAGTATCCGTGACCGTGACCAAAACCGTGACCTAACTGGCGACCCTTGGGGCGGGCGTACTCTGGAGTGGGCAACATCTTCTCCACCACCATTTTATAACTTTGCTGACGTTCCACATGTTCAAACCCGTGATGCATGGTGGGATATGAAAGAAAAAGGCACAGCTTATAAGCGTCCTGCTAAATATGAAGAAATTCATATGCCTAAAAATGCCGGTGCAGGTGTGATTATTGCAGGCTTCAGCTTGCTTTTTGGTTTCGCTATGATTTGGCATATCTGGTGGCTGGCTATCGCAGGCTTCGCCGGCATGATTATCACTTGGATCGCGAAAAGCTTTGATAACGATGTTGATTACTACGTACCCGTTGCTGAAGTTGAGCAAATTGAGAATCAACACCATGAACAAATTAGCAAGGCAGGTCTGAACCATGTCAACTGAAACTATGACTAACCACAATCATGCCCATGAGGATCATGGGCACCACGATGCGGGAGCCACTAAGGTATTCGGTTTCTGGATCTACTTGATGAGTGACTGTATTTTGTTCGCATGTCTGTTTGCGACTTATGCAGTGCTGGTTAACGGAACCGCGGGCGGCAAATCTGGTAAAGAAATTTTCGACCTCTCTTTTGTACTGGTTGAAACTTTCCTGCTGTTATTCAGTAGTATCACTTATGGCTTTGCCATGCTGGGTATGAACAAAGGCAAAATCGGCCAGGTTAACGCTTGGCTCGGTATGACTTTCCTGTTCGGCCTTGGCTTCGTGGCAATGGAACTGTATGAATTCCATCATCTGATTGCAGACGGCTACGGCCCTGACCGCAGTGCGTTCATGTCTGGATTCTTCGCACTGGTCGCCACTCACGGTATCCACGTTACCTGTGGTCTGGTCTGGATTATCATCATGATAATTCAGGTAACACGCCGCGGATTAACCGATGTTAATAAAACCCGTCTGAACTGTCTGAGCTTATTCTGGCACTTCCTTGATGTGGTGTGGATCTGTGTGTTTACCGTTGTTTATCTGTTAGGAGCTATGTAATGAGTCATTCAAATACAGCTCATACTGGAGCTAGCCACGGTAGCCTGAAGTCTTATATTATCGGCTTTGTTCTTTCAGTCATCCTGACAGTGATTCCGTTCTGGATGGTAATGGATGGTTCCGCCTCCCATACCACTATCCTGACAACGGTAGTCGCTCTAGCTGTTGTGCAGATTCTTGTTCATTTTATCTACTTCCTGCACATGAACACTTCGTCAGAAGAGCGTTGGAACTTAGTCGCATTGCTGTTCACTATTTTGATTATCGGTATTGTTGTTGTTGGCTCGCTATGGATCATGTACAACCTCAACATTAATATGATGGTTGATTAAAGAGCTGCATATTATGATTAAGCAATACCTGCAAGTAACTAAACCAGGAATTATTTTCGGCAATTTAATTTCTGTGATCGGTGGTTTTCTACTCGCCTCGAAAGGGGTGATTGATTACTCTTTGTTCATCTCGACTCTACTCGGCGTCTCATTAGTCGTGGCTTCTGGTTGTGTATTTAACAACTACATTGACCGTGACATCGATCGGATCATGGAAAGAACAAAAAACCGCGTCCTTGTAAAAGGGCTTATTGATCCGAAAATCAGCCTGATTTATGCATCAATACTGGGTATTGCTGGCATGGCGCTGCTCTATGTAGCAGCCAATGCCTTAGCAATGCAATTAGCGATTATCGGTTTTGTCGTATATGTAGGGGTTTACAGCCTTTATATGAAAAGGAAATCTGTCTATGGCACGTTGATCGGCAGTTTGTCCGGCGCTGCACCTCCGGTTATCGGTTATTGTGCAGTGACTGGTCAGTTTGACACGGGCGCGTTGATCCTGTTACTGATTTTCAGTTTGTGGCAAATGCCGCACTCCTATGCCATTGCTATCTTCCGTTTCAAGGATTATCAGGCAGCGAACATCCCTGTACTACCCGTGATTAAAGGCATCTCTGTGGCGAAAAACCATATTATCCTTTATATCCTGGCATTTATGATTGCAACTCTCATGTTGGCAATCAGCGGTTACGCTGGTTACAAATATCTGATTGTTGCAGCAGCAGTCAGCATCTGGTGGCTGGGAATGGCATTATCCGGTTATAAAACAGCTAATGACCGCGTTTGGGCCCGTAAGTTATTTGTCTTTTCCATTGTGGCAATCACTTCCCTGAGTGTCATGATGTCTGTTGACCCAAATGTGTCCTCAGAAACCTTTCTAACTTACGTCCGGTAATTCTCCCTGATGGCAGTGGCATACGCCTCTGCCATCAGTTTCCTTTTCATCTCCTTCCCCCTTCCCTTATACTTCAATATTATTAATTCAATTAACTATTTACCACTTATCAGAAACCTATCTACAATGGCACATCTAAATATTTCGAGGTAACCATGAACGATAATAAAATGACGCCACTTGAGCTTCGGGCGACATGGGGCTTAGGCTCAGTTTTTTCTTTGCGTATGCTGGGCATGTTCATGGTCCTTCCTGTCTTAACAACCTATGGTCTTGATCTAAAAGGTTCTACCGAAGCTCTTATTGGCATCGCTATTGGCATTTATGGTTTAACTCAGGCAATTTTCCAGATCCCTTTTGGCCTGCTTTCTGACAAAATTGGCCGTAAGCCCTTAATTGTTGGTGGACTACTACTCTTTGTTCTTGGCAGTATCACGGCAGCTCTCAGTGATTCTATCTGGGGCATAATCGTTGGGCGCGCACTCCAGGGGGCTGGTGCTATATCCGCCGCAATTATGGCTCTGCTTTCTGATTTGACCCGCGAACAAAACCGAACTAAGGCAATGGCATTTATTGGCATTAGCTTTGGAGTCACTTTCGCCATAGCAATTGTACTTGGCCCAATTCTTACTCATGCCATTGGCTTAAATGGCCTGTTTTGGGGCATTACCATTTTAGCCGGTTGTGGCATTCTAATAACATTATTTGCTGTTCCTTCCACAGATAAACACGTTCTTAACCGTGAATCAGACATTGTTCGTCACAGTTTCCATAAAGTTTTAGCTGATAGCCAACTACTAAAACTTAACTTTGGCATTCTCAGTTTGCACGCTTTGCTAATGGCAAGCTTTGTCGCCTTGCCTCTGGTTATGCAACAAGCTGGATTCCCAGCCCAACAGCATTGGAAGGTTTATCTGATCACCATGCTGATTTCATTCTTATCTGTTTTGCCTTTCATTATCTACGCAGAAAAAAAGCGCCGCATGAAACAAGTGTTTCTGTTATGTATCACACTGCTATTTATCGCCGAAATTGTATTGTGGTCAGCAGGACACCATTTGTGGACAATCTTTGTTGGCATACAAATTTTCTTTATTGCTTTCAATATAATGGAAGCTATTCTGCCATCACTTATCAGCAAAGAAGCGCCGGCGGGTTACAAAGGTACAGCAATGGGAATTTACTCCACCAGTCAGTTTTTAGGCGTAGCTTTGGGCGGTAGCCTTGGTGGCTGGTTATATGAATTAAAGGGAGCATCGCTGGTATTTATGGCAGGCATCGCTCTGACAATTATTTGGTTTATTATCAGCACGACAATGAAACAACCCCCTTATGTCAGCAGTATCAGAATTTCGCTGCCAGAAAATAGAGTAAATAAGACATTGCTGGAACAAAAAATTCTTGTTCAACCCGGTGTTCGCGAAGTTGTTATTGTGCCGGAAGAGTGCAGCGCTTACATAAAAGTAGATACTAAGCAGACGAGCAGAGCACAACTTGAGCAATTGATAGCATAACTTACAGCAACTTTCGCTAATAAAACCCCCTCATTCCGGTTCGATATTGAAGGGAAATTGGGGATGGGATTCCCGCTCAGAAATATCCCACCCCACATTAGGCCAAATATGTTAATCCATTAAGCGGAGCTGGTTAGCCAATACGGGAAAAATCAATCCCGGAAATTAGTAAACTGGAATGGCTGCCCTAATTCTGCTCCACGGACTAATGCCATAACACTCTGCAAATCATCACGCGCTTTACCGGTTACCCGCACCTGCTCACCCTGAATCTGAGCCTGCACTTTCAATTTACTATCCTTAATCAGCTTCACGATCTTTTTCGCTGTAGGGGTATCAATCCCCTGTTTCAGAGTCGCCTCAACGCTATAAGTTTTACCACTGTGCAGCATATCATCAGGGATATTTAGTGCAGCTCCATCAATACCACGTTTAGCCAGTTTTTCACGTATAATATCAACCAACTGATTTACCTGAAAATCTGACTCACTGGCAATCTTGATAGATTCACTTTTTTCATTTAATTCAAAACTGGCGCTGACATTACGGAAATCCCAGCGTGTAGCAAGCTCACGCTGCGCGTTTTCTACCGCATTGCGAACTTCATGTATATCAATTTCTGAGACAATATCGAAAGATGGCATTATCCGTGACCTCCTGATAATCAATAAGTTGGCATAATAACCGCTTTCCATTGTTAGCAAAAGCTCTATACTCCGATTAGCGGGATCTTGCTATTTCCATTCAATATTACAGCGTCTTGCAACGAGGGTATATTATGAAGATAACCGTTCTTGGCTGTGGCGCTATAGGAAAACTGTGGCTGGCAGCATTATCACAACAAAAACACCAGGTACAAGGTTGGCTAAGAATCCCCCAGCCTGATTTACCTGTTCATATTGACGAAATTAGTGGAGAAGCATTTAACCAGCGGATCCCAACTAATGACAATGACCATCTTGCCAACAGCGAATTACTGATTGTCTGCCTGAAGGCCTGGCAAGTATCTGATGCGGTTAATAATCTGCTCCCCAAACTTTCATCTGATTGCCCAATCTTATTACTACACAATGGCATGGGTTCCCAGGAAGAATTGCTATCTGCGCCTAATCCAATACTCCTTGGCGTCACAACTCACGGCGCATATCAGAATGACCAACAGGTTTATCATACGGCTTCTGGACTAACACATATTGGCTCTGCAACATCCAATGCCACTGAACTCAGCTCTCTGGCCGATATTCTGCATCAGGCTTTACCGGACGTTGCATGGCATAATGAAATTCTCTCTATTAGTTGGCTGAAACTCGCTGCTAACTGTGTCATAAACCCACTTACTGCAATTTATGAATGTCGGAATGGAGATTTGCTTCGCTACCCGGAACAATTAAATGTTCTGTGTGAAGAAATCATTCAGGTTATGGAGCGAGAAAACATACATACTTCTATCGATAGCTTAACTGCCTATGTCTACGATGTTATTGAGCGCACAGCAAAAAACTACTCTTCGATGTTGCAAGATATCCGCGCCAAACGTCACACTGAAATTGACTATATCACTGGATATTTATTGCGCCGAGCCCGTACTCATGGCCTGTCTGCTCCTGAGAATATCCGTCTATATAACCGGATAAAACGTAAGGAAAGTGATTATGAACCATTCAGCACTCATCTGCCTAGCTCATGGTAGTGAAAAAGCAGACAAAAATGCCCTGCTTAAGATTAAATCATTGAGGCTCCCCTGATGGGAAGCCTCTAAATATCGTAATTAAGGCCGATAAACTTTCACATTATCAAACCCCTGCTCACACAAATAAAGCGCCTGTAAACGGCTCATCACTCCGCGCTCACAATAGAGAAGATAGGTTTTCTCTTTAGGTAAATTACCAAACTGACTGCTTAATTTATAGAACGGCAATGATTTGATTTCTACGCCATTCATCTGCAATGGGCGATCATCTTGTTCATCAGGTGAGCGAATATCCAGTAATACATCTGTTGAAGCAAATTCAGTGACTGTTTCAACTTCAACGACTCGCTCACTGCTTTGTTCTGCGATCTGACGGATATCAATATTCTGAGCTTCACTGATAACCTTTTCCAGAATATCAAAATCGAAATTAGCCTCTTCTGCTTCAATTTTGGCTTTAACCGCTTTTACAGTCGGACTTTTAGAAATAACCCCACAAAACTCAGGCATCGTACGGGCAAAATCCTCAGTGCCAATTTCGCGTGCCAATTTGATAATGTGCTCTTTATCATGAGAAATCAGCGGCCGCAGAATCAAAGTATCCGATGCATTATCAATCAAACGCAGATTAGTCAGCGTCTGGCTGGAAACCTGTCCCAATGCCTCACCGGTAACAATGGCCTGCACGCCATAACGTTCTGCAACTTTAGATGCCGCTCTTACCATCATCCGTTTAAGCACCACACCCATTTGGCCGTCATCAACTTTTTCCAGAATTTCAGCGACTACAGGTTCAAAATCCACAGCAACAAAACGGACTTTATGGGAACTACCAAAGCGGTTCCAAAGATAATGAGCGACCTGCTTCACACCAATTTCATGAGCAGAGCCACCAAGATTAAAGAAACAATAATGAACACGGCAGCCACGGCGCATCAACATATAGCTGGAAACACCAGAATCAAAACCACCGGAAATCAGAGACAGCACATCTTCCTGCGTTCCGATAGGAAAACCGCCAATGCCTTCATAACGGGCTTTCACCAGAATCAGTGTATCCTGCTCAATTTCCAGATTAACGGTAACATCAGGATGAGTCAGTTTTACTTTCGCAGATTCAATGTGCTGGTTTAAACCACCACCGACATAGCGCTCTACCTCATTAGAAGTAAACGCATGTTTACCACGGCGTTTAACCCGTACACAAAATGTTTTGTTATGGAGCGATTCACCATAAGCCTCATAAGCTTGTTCAAAGATATGATGCATATCACGAAATTCACGCTCTTCTACTTGCAGAATATGGTGAATACCGGGAATACGTGTCAACGCATCACAAATTTGAGCGCCAAGGTTTTCATCTTTAGTACGAACTTCGATATTATCCCAATGGCGAACTACCGCAATATTATCTCCCAATGCCTTGAGCACATTGCGAATATTACTGGCGAGAATTTTAATAAAGCGCAAACGGACAGTTTGGCTCTTAATCGTGATTTCTGGGAATAATTTAATAATAAACTTCATAGTGAGTTATAGTAGTCGTTAGGAGTTTTGATAAATGAAACTGACATCATGTTCTGGTAGTCAAATCAGGCTGCGGAGTATAGCACTATCTCACGACATAGCGCGCAAAAAATACAAAACCAGTTAAGGATTTGTTTGCACCAGCATAATAGGATAGTCTGCAACCCTCAGGCGAACTCTAAATAGTAAAAAAGATTATGCCAAAGAAAAACGCAATATCAGAAAGCCCAGACAGTACACCAGAAACCACACCAGCAATGACATTTGAAAGCTCATTAAAAGAGTTGGAGCGCATTGTCGTCCGTCTTGAATCCGGTGAACTGGCACTGGAAGAAGCCTTGAATGAATTTGAACGTGGTATTCAGTTAGCCCGTCAAGGACAACAGACTCTGCAACAAGCAGAACAGCGGGTGCAAATTCTTCTTAACGATGACGCCCAATCTCCGCTGAATAACTTCTCCCCGGATACTGAGTGAATCTATGTCTGAACAAAACCCAATTCAATTCAAAGAACAACTTAAGGCCTGTCAACAACGCGTCAATAACGTTCTGACAACCACATTATCTTCATTGGCATTTACCAACCCACTGGTTCCGGCAATGCAATATGGCGCTTTACTTGGTGGCAAGCGTCTGCGTCCATTTTTAGTTTATGCCATAGGTGACATGTTTGGATTATCTGCCAATAATCTGGATGCGCCAGCCGCAGCAGTCGAATGCATTCATGCTTTTTCATTAATTCATGACGACTTACCCGCAATGGATAACGATGATTTACGCCGTGGGCAACCAACTTGCCACATCAAATTTGGTGAAGCTCACGCTATTTTGGCGGGAGATGCATTACAGTCTCTGGCATTTGAAATCTTATCTAAAAGAGAAATGCCAGATGTGACAACAGCTGATCGCCTTGAAATGCTTTCTGAGCTGGCAACAGCCAGTGGTATCGCCGGTATGTGTGGCGGTCAGGCTCTGGACTTAGAAGCTGAAGGCAAACAGATTGATCTTCATGCGCTGGAACAAATTCATCGCCACAAAACGGGGGCTCTAATCCGTTGCGCTGTCAGAATAGGAGCCTATGGCGCGGGCAAGAATGGACATGATGCCTTACCTGAATTGGATCAATATGCCCAAGCTATTGGCCTCGCTTTCCAGGTTCATGACGATATTCTTGATGTCATTGGCGATACCGAAATGATTGGGAAGCGTCAAGGCAGTGACCAACAATTAAGAAAAAGTACCTACCCGGCATTGCTGGGGTTAGAACAAGCACAGAAAAAAGCGCACGAGCTGTATCAAGAAGCGCTAGAATCATTGAATAAACTGGAAGAAAAATCCTATAACACAACAATGCTGCGTGCACTTGCCAGCTTTATCATTGAGCGTAACAACTAATTGCCTATCCCAATAGGTGTTATCGTTACATAAATAGCCTAATGGGATGGGCTCTAAGGTCTGTTGGTAAATTTGACTTCCAACAGCTCTATTAATAAACACTTCTTAACGAGCATCAAATGAGCATTGATATAGCCAAATACCCAACATTGGCATTAGCGGAAAATCCTGAAGAACTTCGTATGTTGCCAAAAGAGAGCCTGCCGAAGTTATGTGATGAACTTCGGCAATTCTTGCTAAACAGTGTCAGTCGCTCCAGTGGTCATTTTGCTTCCGGTCTTGGTACCGTTGAGCTGACTGTGGCATTGCATTATGTCTATAAAACGCCTTTCGATAAACTAGTATGGGATGTTGGTCATCAGGCTTATCCGCACAAGATCCTGACAGGACGCCGGGATCGTATTGATACTATTCGTCAGAAAAATGGACTTCATGCCTTCCCTTGGCGGGATGAAAGTGAATACGACACCTTGTGCGTCGGGCACTCATCTACCTCTATTAGCGCAGGATTAGGTATAGCAATTGCCGCTCAACGCGAAGGCAAAGGTCGCCGTACAGTCTGTGTTATTGGTGACGGTGCGATAACGGCGGGTATGGCCTTTGAAGCGATGAACCACGCGGGAGATATCGACCCGGATATGCTGGTCATTCTTAATGACAACGAAATGTCTATCTCAGAGAACGTCGGAGCGTTAAATAACCATCTGGCTCAACTTCTTTCCGGTAAGCTTTATACCACACTGCGAGAAGGTGGAAAAAAGGTCTTTTCTAACCTGCCACCCATTAAAGAATTACTGAAAAAAACCGAAGAACACATCAAAGGGATGGTCATTCCCGGCACAATGTTTGAAGAATTGGGCTTTAACTACATAGGGCCGATTGACGGACATGATGTACTGACATTAACTCAAACACTGAAAAACATGCGCGAGCTGAAAGGGCCACAACTCCTGCATATCATGACCAAAAAAGGCCGTGGCTATGCACCAGCCGAAAAAGATCCTATCAGTTGGCATGCGGTGCCTAAATTTGATCCGGCTAGCGGTACATTACCCAAGAGTTCAGACAACCGCCCAACGTTCTCCAAAATATTTGGAGACTGGCTATGTGAAGAAGCCGCTAACGATAAAAAACTGATGGCAATCACTCCGGCTATGCGTGAAGGCTCTGGTATGGTGCGATTCTCCCGCGAATATCCGGATCAATACTTTGATGTCGCTATCGCAGAGCAACATGCCGTGACTTTTGCCGCTGGTTTGGCAATTGGTGGTTACAAGCCGATTGTCGCTATCTACTCAACATTCCTGCAACGTGCTTATGACCAGGTTATTCATGATGTCGCAATCCAGAATCTGCCTGTGCTGTTCGCAATAGATCGCGGTGGCATCGTTGGCGCAGATGGTCAGACACATCAAGGAGCCTTTGATCTCTCATTCCTTCGTTGCATTCCCAACATGGTGATTATGGCACCGAGTGATGAGAACGAATGCCGCCAAATGCTGCATACCGGTTATCATTACCAGCAAGGTCCGGTAGCTGTACGCTATCCGCGAGGAGCCGGAACTGGCGCAGAACGTCAACCATTTGAACAGTTGCCCATCGGTAAAGGTGTTATTCGCCGTCAGGGTAAGAAGATAGCAATTCTGAACTTTGGCACTCTATTACCCGATGCAATAACAGCAGCAGAATCACTGGACGCGACTGTCATTGATATGCGTTTTGTTAAGCCACTGGATAAAGAGCTGGTTCTGCAAATGGCTGGCAGCCATGATTTACTGGTCACGTTGGAAGAAAACGCGGTTATGGGCGGTGCCGGCAGTGGCGTCAATGAACTGCTGATGCAGGAAGGTCAACTTGTGCAAATTCTAAATATCGGCCTGCCTGACCAATTTGTGCCACAAGGCAGCCAGGAAGAAATCAGAGCTGATTTAGGGCTTGATGCCGCAGGTATTCAAAATAGTATCAACAAAAGGCTATTTTCCTGAGT